>JAEOSV010000325.1 GCA_016840185.1 Candidatus Hermodarchaeota archaeon
CTGATTCAAACTCTCAGCCAATAATAAAATATCTGGGAGTTCAGGCATCATCTACACGTCCTGTATCCTTTCAGTACTCAAACCGATTTACAAAGAAAGAGGAAGTACTTGACTTTAAGGTTTAATCTCAAGGGTCGCCAATATCCTCGAGAAGAATAGCTAAATAATACGTTGTTTGAATAGCTTTGAGGACCTTGGAGTCGAAAGTGTATGGGATTACTTCGCTCCCATCGATTCAACCCTATGCCTGTTGGACTCTTCTGTGTATTAATTCTCGCTGCAATATTCCCTACACAATCTACGTCCCTAGTCTTCATTGCAGATTGGACATACCCCAGCGGCTTTGATCCTCATGGACCCTACATAGATAACCTTCTCTTCTTAGTTTATCCCCGAGAAGATTACCCTTCAGCGTTGCTTGCTCTTGACTATGGTTCACTCTATGCGCAGGATGAACACGTTCCAGCCAATATACTCCATTTACATGAAGAATCTGTTGATTTAGAAATATCAGTGACAGAAGGCTTGGAATATCGACAATTTATCTTAAACACCCAAAGGTTTCCTACCAACATCACTGGATACCGTCAGGCCCTAGCATATGCTCTGGACAAGCATGCCGTCGTGGAATCCGCAGAACGTGGATATGCAATGCCAATGGATGGAGTCATTCCCCGTCCCTTCTCGTTTTGGACCTATGAACATCAAATGCTTTCACACTTCTATAATGAAGATATTGCGAAAGCAAATGCAACACTTGACGCGGCCCACATCATCGATACGCCAGACTCCCCCCATCCCGGGTGGCGGTACTTCGACACCGACATGAGTGGAAATTGGACCATCGGAGATAAACGTGGGGATATACTAGCTCCCCTTGGGCTAAAACTAGAGTTGAAAGTCCAACAAACTTGGTTCCCAGCTGTGGCATCTTGCATAATACAACTGAACGGCATGGAGAAATGTGGTCTCCAAGGTATTGTTGTCAATGTTGACTACCAGGAATTTTTTAACCACATCGAGTCTGGCAATTTCAACTTGTGCTTTTATTATTGGCGGGCTACATCGCCGGGTGATCCTGAATGGTTGTACTCGCTTTTTCATAGTCAGGGACTTCAAAACAAGTTATGGTATCGATACAATAGCAGTGCCTACGATTATAACGTATCCCAGATGTTGACAGCTCCGGCCAGGACCGATGCCCGGGGTTGGGCTTGGAACTGCTCAAAGCAACTCTTACAGGATATGCCCAGCATTACTTGCTATCTCCTGTATTTCATTCATGTCTATCGAACTGATATTTGGGACGGTTACGTCAACATGACGGGTCTTGGGATTTGGGATGACAATCCATGGTCGTTGCGTAAAGTACGATTGAAGGACACCTTTGGAGATCCCTTTAACCTCTATCAGCTCACCGAATATGTTATGGCACTCACAGAAGGCATGGCGACCACTAATCCCCTGATGGCGAATGATCGCTTTACGCAGAAAGTATTTTCGCAAATCTATAGTGCGTTATGGCAAATTGATCCCTATACTCTAGAACGGGTTCCAGACCTAGCACACTCATGGCAACGTGAAACCACAGTTGCCTCAGGTGATATTCAAGCAGGTGAGAAATACACCTTCTACCTGTATCCAAATGTCACGTGGCATGATGGAACTCCCTTCACGTCAGCTGATGTGGCTTACAGTCTTGATGCTCTTTGGCCACAGAGTCCGTACCATTCTTATCTCGTTGAACATATTTACCGGATTGATACTCCTGATGACTTGACGGTGGAAATCTTTACAAATCAGAGTGGCTACTTTGAATTTACCCACGCTAGTTCCCAGTATATCTTACCCCAACATATCTGGAACCAAATTACAAATGTCACAGCCTGGGCTCCTGTCACACAGCTAGATCTCACAGGGACGGGTCCGTTTCAGTTCGTACACAGAACCTATGGTCAATGGATTCAGCTAGCCCGTTATCCCAACTATCATCTTGGTGTGCTACGACCTCCGCTCCAACCATATCCTCTCCCACCCTTGACAGTATTGGCGATTGGCATTGGGGTGATTATCATTCTAAGCCAAGTCGCCTTGTTAGGCTTTTTATTCAAACGTCGACGAAAACAAGAAAAGACGACAGGTGAAACGTGAGGATTGGCGGGGGGCGGAGACTAGAAGAATCGCCAACAGCTGGGTGGCATGTGATCCCGCCAATGCGACCATCCTTCCAAACTTCTCAAGCGCCTCCGCCCATAGAGAAGCAGACGGAATATGAGAAAA
>JAEOSV010000326.1 GCA_016840185.1 Candidatus Hermodarchaeota archaeon
AGCTGAACTGATTAAGCTCCTTGGCCGGTTTCCCGAAGTCCTCCTTGTAATTGTTCGTGACATCAAACGAGAAGTCTGGGGTACGCGAATTGAATTATTCCATTTGGCTGAATATGCTCATACTCTTAGTGTTGCTTTCAACTCCTTCTACAATCACTGCCCGGTTCTCAAAGCGGAAACCTCTGCACTGAAAGGCGCACGGCTTCTTCTCGTTTCATTATGTCGCCAAGTGCTTTCAAATTCTTTGGATTTACTCGGTATTTCTCCATTGGAGCGTATTTAAGACCAACACCCCTGCTTTGTCTTATATAGTAAGAATTAAATATCACATAATGAACAAACATTCTCATTAAACGAGAATTTCAGACTCGTTTCAATGGAGATAATACCTTTTGAAAATTGTATATCGTCATTGGGAGCCTGACCAAGGGCTAGAAGAACTTCAAGCCAAAATCTATACTGGCGCTTCAGGGCTTCCCGCAAGAGCTGAGCAAATTCGAGCTCGGAACATGACTCGTGATTCAAAAATGACGCGCTATGCCATAACGGAAGATGGTGAACCCCTTGCATATATCACCTCACGAGATTCGAGCTCAGAACAAGGTAGAACATACATCGGTTATCCCTGGACCCTTCCAAACGCTCCTGCCGAGGTCCAAACTAAGTTATTCGATGAATTGTATACCTTCTTGAAAAAACGTAAGGAAACAGAGGAACTCGCCACAACGGTCGTTGTTACAGCGAAAATCGCTGACAAACAACTTGCCTTCTGGCAAGAGAAGGGATTCGTTGAGGATGAAAGGTTGTACCGGTATGTCCTTGATTTTAATGTCAAAGAAGTCAGTCAATGGAAGTTGAGTAAAGAACTCAAGTCATTGACAAGTCGAGTAGCAACCACCAAGGATCTCAAATACTTATATGAAATTTCGAAGGCTGATCCCACACTTGCTGGAGAATTTCCAAATGAAGAGGCTCGAGAGAGTTACTTCAAAGGACGAGTGCTCAAAGATGGTCATGCGGTTCTTCTCTTCGATAAGGACCAAGTCATTGCAGCCAGTGCTCCACTCCGAATCGAACCCGATCAGCTCTTCCTCGTAGGTAAAGAACCCCGGGTAGTGATGCGTTTCACTGCTATCCGACCAGGATACCAATTTGCGTGGAAGCGATTGGTGTACGAAATTGCGAAAGAAATAGAATTAGCTGGTTGGGGCGCCACTCCGTTACGTGCAAACTTCATGTTCTCGACAAATGCTCCAATCGCCGTGAATTTCGCTGAAATACGCTCTGATTTAGAAATGTTTGAAATAATCCTAAAGGAACAATAGTACGGTAACAAGCCACATCTGGGTTGATTACAATAAAACCAACTGTCGCAGTAGTGCCCATGGAGGCCTTCCCAAGCGCCATCGAAGCCATTGGTGGTCTAGATGACATCAATATTCCAAATCGAAAAGTTGTGATCAAAGTTGGTATCTACAATCCTGAGACGGGCATTTGCTCTACCGTGAAGACAATCAATTCTATCATTTCAGCCTTTGATAAATCCACAGAGATTCTCATTGCTGAATCAGACAGTGGGGCTGGCCCCGGATTAAAGCGATTAGAGGTCTGGAACGAATGTTATAACGAGAAGGCAATGCCCTTCAATTTATCAGACGATGAAAACACTCAATTGGTGAAAGTTGCAGGCGAACAGATTCCTTTTTCCCAAACTCTCTTGGACCCAATAACATTCGTCAGCACTCATGTCCCACGTCGTTACGAGAAGGCGGGGCTTGAGGATTTGATGAATATGGGGTTTATAATTAAGAACCTCTTTGGGCTAATCCTTGATACAAAGAAATTTCGATTTCATGATCATCTCTCGACGGCACTTCTTGATATGTATGAGGCTGTTGGCGGAATTGATTTAGCTGTATTAGATGCGACTCGTGTCTTTCTAGGTTGGAAGAAGAAGCGAGTCACGGTTTCTCCAGAGCTTCTCATCGTCGGAACGGATGCATTTGCGGTCGAGGCTGTAGGTATGCACATGGTGGGCTTTGAACCAACTGAGATGATTGTTTTGCAAGAAGCTCAGAAACGAGGGCTAGGGGAAATCAATCTTGGTAACATCAACATTGTTGGAGACATTGAAACCCCCAAAAACCAAATTATTCAAAAATTTTGCAAATTACTCCCTAAGAGTGAACGCAAAAAATATGGCTGGGACTAGCTGGGTACAATTCAGCTTTAAGATGGAGTTCGTAGCTTCTCTGCAAATCCTTTTCGTAGTTTCGCCAACTTCGGAGGAATTACAACTCGGCAATAGGCTTGGTTCGGATTTCGTTCAAAATACTGCTGATGATACTCCTCGGCTTCAAAGAAGACGGTGAAGGGTTCAAGGGTCGTTACTATAGGGTTTGCGAAGGCACCTGACTCCTCTAATTCTTTGATTAATTCTTCAGCAAGGTGTTTCTGCTCTTCTTCATGATAAAAAATTACCGAGCGATATTGTGTCCCAACATCATTCCCTTGACGATTTAGTTGTGTTGGATCGTGCAATTGAAAGAAAAATAACAGCAGTTGTTCAAAACTAATAATATCTTGATCAAACTCTACTTGAATGACCTCAGCATGAC
>JAEOSV010000052.1 GCA_016840185.1 Candidatus Hermodarchaeota archaeon
CCTGAGAAAACAGTCATCGAAATTGCTGGATCCATTCCTCAAGTTCGCCATCTTGGACAGGATATGACTGCAGGAACCATTGTCATCAAAGGGGATGCAGGGATGCATTTTGGCACCCGGATGAAAGGTGGAACAATTGAGATTCGAGGAAATGCCGATCACTGGCTTGGTGCAGAAATGTCCGGTGGCACGATTCGCGTTGGAGGTAATGTCGGAGATAAGGCAGCCTCCTCTTACCTTGGAAGTAAATATGGCATGAATGGAGGGAATCTTTACATAAAAGGGAACGTGGGACATGAACTGGGGATGGGGATGCGTCGCGGCATCATTGTGGTTGAAGGAGATACTGAATCATACACAGGGACACGTATGCTTGCTGGAACAATTATCGTTCGTGGACAGTTAGGTGAACGTGCAGGCGCTGCCATGGGATACAAGGGTACTATAGTCGGGTTGGGCAAAGCGAAGCCACCCATGCCGACGTATTTGTACAATGGTGAATATTCGGATTTGGTTGTTCTTCGGCTTCTAATGGACGCCATTGAAGCTGAGATCCCAGGCGTTTCATTCACCGAAAAGGAACGTGTGGGCCCTTATCTACGATTCACTGGCGATTTTGGTTCTGGTGGACGAGGAGAGTTATTCCTCTTCAAACCAACTAACACTCACATTCTTGAGGTGGGTAACAATGGTGGGTAAATCTCAACCAAGTGTCAACAAGCTTGCAATGCCTTTAGTGAAGCGTCTTATCAAAGAGAGTGACCTGCTTCACGTCAAAGTGCATAAAACAAAAAATAAGACTACCATTATTGATTGTGGGATTGATGTCCCAGGAAGCCTCGAAGCAGGTCGTCTCCTTGCTGAAGTGTGTATGGGCGGATTAGGAACTGTTGAACTCGATACGACCAACGTCAGTGGATCTACCTTTCCAGCTACACGGGTTAGCTCTGACCATGCGGCTTTAGCTTGTATAGGATCTCAAGCCGCAGGATGGAACATTAAGGTTGAGGGATTCTTTGCTTTGGGTTCTGGTCCCGCTCGAGCCCGGTCACGAACCGAGAGTAAACTCTTTGACAAACTCAATTATGGCGATAAACACAAGGAAGCCGTTTTAGTTTTAGAAACACGAACGCTCCCGAACCCTGCCGTCTGCGAATACGTTGCTGACGCCTGTAAGATTGATGAAAAGGATCTTTATCTCTTGGTGGCCCCCACGGCTAGTATTGCCGGTTCCGTTCAAATTGCCGCCAGGATTGTCGAAACTGGGATTCACAAGCTTAAGATTTTAGGTTATGACTTTCGGAAAGTCACAAGCGGCATCGGATTATGCCCCATTGTTCCGGTTGCCCGAAAAGATATGCGGGCCATGGGCATCACCAATGATGCAATACTTATGATGGGTGAAACGTTTCTCTTCATCCAATCCACAGAGGATGATGGTTTAGCTGACCTTATAGAACAAGTCCCTTCATCAACTTCGTCAGATTATGGGAAACCCTTCCATCAGATTTTCAAGGATGCAGAAGGCGATTTCTACCGAATTGATAAGCTACTATTTGCTCCTGCGCAAATCACCGTGAATGATATGCGTACAGGATTGTTCCATACGGCTGGAAAACTAGACCCAAAGCTGTTCCTTGAAGCCCTGAAAACCACTCTGAAGTGAGTTCAAGTCACTTCGACAAAAGCCTAAAAACTGTAGATGCACCAGTAGACCCAGCTATTATTGTAGGAGGCTATTTTCTCATGAAGAAAGGAATCGCTCCAGTTGAAGTGGCTGAACTGTTTTACAAATACTTAGTTGAACAAGAAAAGGAAAAGTGGTTGCTAACCTTCCGAAAATATCACCAAGACCGCGCAGAACAGGGTGGGTCCTCTCCCGATCTCTACTGGCGAGCGGGTCAAAAGATGCAACGGGATTACGGATATACTTACAAACGTGTACCCGAAAAGGATACACAGTTGGATGAGAAGCGATGGAAGTTCTTTTTCCAACGATACAAACCGGATGGAAACAAAAGTGCAAGCCCCGCACCTATCACCATTGTTCGCGATGAAGAATTAGATGGCGAATGGCGCGTGGATGTAGCAACAGTCTAACCTGCATTACACACTGCTAGTATGAGGACAATGGCTGTCGACCGAATTACCTTCGGTCTACTATCAACAGAATTTATGAAACAATGACTGAAGGGGTTTTTTATGGCACTGGTATTTGCTCTGCTCATCGTGATCTTTGCCGCAATCGTTGTTAGTGCCACGTTTCTCTCCCACATCTTTTCTGAGCTCACACGCTTACCGCGCCTAATTTTCTATATCATCGTTGGATTAATCATTGGACCCCTTTTCTTGAATTTGCTGAATCCAACTATTCTTACAATAAATGAGGGGCAGTTTCTTCAAGCTGTTGTCTCAGTGGCGGTTGCAGTTATCGTCTTTGAGGGTGGTTACAGTTTCAATAGGTGTCTTCCCCATGAGCAAGCATGTTCTCCCATCGAATTTCGACGCCTCATTGGGAATGTTCTCAGATTATCGCTCATTGGCGGGTTAATCACGGCAGCCCTTATGACGTTTATTTTCTTATTTGTTGCAGCTATCATCCCACCCTTTGCTTTATTGATGGGTGTCTTGACCATGATTACTGGACCCACGGTAATCAATCCTGTCGTCCGGAGATTAGGAATAAAAGAAGATGTGGCTTTCACACTAGAAGGAGAGGGCTTAATCAACGACGCAATTGGCGTGATTCTTGCTTCTGCAATATTCACAGCAATATTAGCTTCTTTATCTGGAATTCCAATTGCCCTTCCTATCGTGGTTACAGTTAACCTCTTAATTGGAATACTTGCCGGACTAGCTGTTGGAGGGATTGGGGTGTTCATTTCTCAATGGATTGGACCACGATTCACCGCACGGTATAAGGATCAGATTGACATGCATAGTCTTACGCATCTTTCACGCATTGGAATGCTCATTGTGGCTTTTGCAGCCTTTGCGCTGGCTGAGACTTTTGCTCATCATGCTGGAATTGTGGCAGCATTGATTGCAGGCATAATGTTGGGGAATCGAGATAAATTTGGGATTGGACCCGAAATTGATTGGGAAGATTATGAGTCCTATAATATGAAGCAGCATATCGAAGAGGGTGTCCATACTTTCCAGTCGGATCTTGTTCAATTGGCGATTGCCAGTGTTTTCCTGCTTTTAACCGCGTTCATCACGTGGGATTTACTAATTGTAACGTTGTTCACTCCATTCTTCTTAGTGGGTTTGGTGGTCGTTGGTTTGTTAATTCTTGGAGTTCGTCCTCTCGCAGTTTTTGTATCCACGATTCGAACCGAGTTTACTTTTCGTGAACGTATCTTCATGAGTTTCTTTGGTCCGCGGGGAATCGTTATTGCTGCCACAGGTGTCTTCTTTTCTTTGACGTTAGCACTCAATTACTCTTTTGTTTATCCGCAACTCACAGGGTATATTTTCCTGATTGTCTTAATGACGGTAGTAATCCAAGCAGGGCTTGCTCCAGTTCTCGCTAAGAGCTGTAAAGTCTGCACCGTAGAGTATGGGAAACAAGAACAGGAATAAGCCCTTCGTACTCAAGAAACGGGTGTTTTACAGAGAAGATTTCAAACCACAGGCAATTCGTCGATTTTATATCCGAATAAAACAGGGAAGCACAACGTTCCTTTACTTCACTTATCATGCGCCCTCTCTTGGTTTAAAGGACGGGGCTTGTAAGATATCTATGGCGGTGCGGATGTGAGGCAACTTAAGAGCCGAGGCTCATCAAAACGAGTAAAACTCGTGAAGAAAGTCCGCAAAGTCGCACCCTATCTGGCCCCTGTGGTGGATGGCGTTGAAGCCGCCCAGGACCTAGATATAACCATGCAGACCCTGTCACCTGACTCCAGCCAGACCCGCTGTCTCGTCTGCAAGGGTGGGAAAATGCTCTGTGGCAAGTCTTCTTGCCCCCTCCTGCACCGGCTTTATTCTTTTTTGAAGGTCAAACCCTTACTCGATAGAACGGATCTTGAGGGATCATCACCGCCAGGGGTCTTTGTTGGACGCTTTGGTTATCCAAAGGTCTACGCGGGCCCCTTGGTCCCACCCGTTATCGGAGACACTTCTATTTATGACTCCCCTGAAGACTGGATGTACTTGGACCTCGAACAAATCTTAGAATACCGCTATTCGCTGGTACGTGGGATGCACCGGGTAACCGTATTTGAGCCTGAGCAGTCTGGTCGTATCATTGATGATACACGGGATATGACTCTGTCTTCAGGTCCCGTTGAAACGGAAATTATGTTCAAGAAGCGTCCTCGCCGCCCACTCCGGCTTGAATCCGAAGTTCAACCCATGGGTCCATCAGCTATGTTAGAGAAATTCGTGTTGGGGACAATGAAAGGGCATAAGCAATTAGAACGTGCCTATGATGACCGAGACCTTAAGGCAGCTCCAGCCGTGGTTGACCTTTACACAAATAATGTCAATCTAACGAAAATCACTCGGGCATTCAGTATGGGATCTTTTGGAATTGGTGGAAATCGACGGATGGTTCCAACACGATGGAGTATCACTGCGGTAGATAGCACTGTTGGACGTCACTTCCGAAGTCAGGTTAAAGAGCTCCCTTTCATTAACGAATATCGTGTATACGAGCACAACTTCCTTGGTAATCACTTCAAAATTCTCATGGCACCTGAAGAATGGAACTATGAACTCGTTGAAGCCTGGTATCCTGGAACCAGTTGGAACCCATCAGGTAGCCACATAGGCATTTGTAGCGATTGGGAATCTTATAAAGGACGTTCAGGCTATGCCCGAATCGGTGGATGTTATTATGCAGCTCGTGCCATGGTAACAGAACGCCTTGTCGGAGAAGGGCGACAGGCGTCAGTTGTTATTCTCCGAGAAGCACGACCTAACCAACTAATGCCTCTCGGGGTATGGGTAGTCCGTGAGACGGTGAGGGAAGCTTTGAATCAACCCTATATCCGATTTGATACGCGGGATGAGGCCATTCGGTATATGATGTCAGGCATGAAAATTAATTTGAAGACCTGGATTGATGGCGGAAGCTTGTTGGCTCGGCAACTCTATCAGCGTCGGTTAACGGATTTTATCCATTAGCCTCCGATGGCAACGGTTATTTGTTAATACTTCATTACTTCCTGTGTGACTCATAAAGCCCTCGTTGTTTTCCAAGTTAGTCGACCGTTGGGATGGTTGATTGCGCCCCTTGTTTTTCTCCTAGGTTTAACTGCGTTTGGCACCCCACTCACTCCGCTAGCAATCGTGCAGATAGTGTTATTGTCAATTCCGTATTGCATCCTGCTGTATGGCACGAATGACATCTACGATTATGAAGCGGATAAACTGAATCCGCGAAAACCAGTGAGAGATTCTGTTGAGATGGAAACTGAAATTTTTCCTATGGTCAGAAAGCTCTCCTTGCTTGTCGCTGTCTTGCTAATAGTAAGCGCGGTATTAACCTTGAATCCAACAAACATCTTGGCAATGTGCATTTTACTCTTCTTTTCGTATTTCTATTCAGCTCCACCCCTGCGCTTCAAGCAATGGCCTCCAATGGACTCGGTGTCTAATGGAATTCTGTACTTTTTTGCACCGGTGCTTTTGGGTGCAAGCTTTGGTGCATCACTACTTGCCCTTCCTATCCAAGTGTATTTCATTACTGCAGGGGTCATGGGCATACATTCGTTTAGTACGATCATGGACCACAGTGCTGATCAATTGGTGGGTGAAAGAACCTTTGCAACAGTATATGGAATACGAGCCGCATCAATTTTTACGGTGGTAGTCTTCGTCATCGCTTACCTGTTTGCTGGTTTTCAGGGGATGATTGTAGGGTACTTCCTCATTTTCTGCGCCGTGCTTGCCGTAATAATTACTATTGTTCCTTCAGAGAAATGGGCAAAATACTTCTTCTATGCGACGGGTGTTGGATTTGGGGTTGTCGCGGTATTCGAAGTACTTAGATATCTAGCATTTTTTTAATTGAACTGGAAATTATTATGCCCTTTGAAAGAGCTTAGAAAGATTAACCACCGGGTCCGCCATGCCACGGGGCATCTTTCCAGGTGAGATCCCAGAGATCTTCTTCAGTGAGGGTTTCTTTTTCGATAACGAGTTTGTAAAGTTGGGTAAGGAGAAGATGATGGCGCTTTTCGTCTTCGAGGATGTATTCGAGGACTTGTTTGGATCCAGGATCTTCGGTTTGTGGGATGAGTTCAGCGTAAGTTTTGATTGCGTGGGCTTCCATTTCGATATGGGCTTTGATATCTTCCCCTAGTTCATCCCGTTTGGCTTCATCGATAAATGGGGTTTTGGATTCAATTCGCGCAAGAATGGCGTTGAGCATGAGGGCATGTTTGTTTGAGTCAAAGGCGATGGCTTGAATGAGATACTTGACAAGTTGGTTTTGTGTGTCGCTTACGCCTTTGTTTGCTATTTTAACGATTTTTTCTTCGAGTTTGATTTGTTCCTCAAGAAACGCTTTGAGTTGATCCTTATCCATGTGTGATCACCGTCGTCCACTTCGTGAGTGCTTCCTTTTTTGTGTTGTCATTCTCTCACATTCACTTTTCCTAGTGTGGTCACAGCTTTTATTATACAAGTGGAAAAAAGACCCTTGAGAAACCTTGCCCCCACAACTCCGGATTAACGAAGTAACAGCCAAAAGCATTCTGAATCCCAGTCGAATCAGTGGAGTCACCTATGCCATCAACCCATATGTAGGCTGCCAACATGCATGCAGTTATTGCTATGCACGTTTTATTTCCAGATATACTGGTCATCAAGGTGAAGTGTGGGGAAGTTTTGTAGATATTAAGGTGAATGCCCCTCGCATTTTGCAACAGCAGTTACGCCGTCGAAAGAAGACTACAAAGGACCCGGTGCTCTTTTCGAGTGTTACAGATGCGTACCAGCCTCTCGAGCGTCGTTACAAGGTTACCCGTACCTGTATTGAGTTGCTTTCCCGGTATGAATTTCCGATTTCTATTTTGACCAAATCGGATTTGATGTTACGAGATGTGGATTTACTTGGTCAGCATTCGGAAAATGAAGTGGGAATGACCGTAATTACCTTGAATGAGAAGGTCCGGCGAGTCTTTGAATCGGGAGCTGTACTGAGCAAACGTCGTCTGAAGGCTTTGAAGGAAATCAGTGGTCAAGGAATTCGAACCTATGGATTTGTGGGTCCAATTATCCCTGAATTAAGTACCACTCATCTCGAAGAATTGATTCGTAATCTCGCCGAATGCGGAATTTCCTATGCTCTCTTCGATCGACTCAACATTAAGTATGGCAACCGACCTGCTATTGAGCAGGCACTCCGAACTCACTTTGATAAAGAAATGAAAATTATCTTAGACGCCCTTCGCCCTGGAAGCCTGTACTATGAGGAGGTTCGGAATCAGATTATGGAATATTCGCTCCAATATGGATTGGAAGCTGATATCATATTCTAAGAAATTTCATTCGTCGAAGGGTTCTTCGACTTCTAGAGCCCACCATAACATGGCCTTCTTTTTGATGCTTAATTTCCCATGAATTTTCCCTTCTTGTTTGAGTTGGTTAAGTAATCGACTGGGAGAATCGGGGCATCCGATTTCATGGAAAAGCCGTGTGACTTCAAAAGTTGTCATGGGACGTTGTGCGTCGCTGAGAATCATCTCTACTGCTAGGGCAGATTGCGATTCTTTCTTTTTGGGTTTAGCGACGGGTTGTTCTTCGGACAATGAAATCAACCTCATAGGAAGAGACTCAGTTAGAAAAAGAAGAGTGGTGGGGACATAAAAATCCCCATCTTGGATTGTTATTGGAGCACGGAAATCTTAGATTGTCTTAAGGTCACCCTCAATCATTTCGCGGGTGTCTTTGTTTTCAACATCTGCCAGGGATGCCTTCGCTAGTTTGAAATATTTTTCCTTGTTCTTCGCATCACCTTTTACTGCGTATCCACGAGCAAGGGCTTCGTAGGCGTAGGAGAGGTCCCAATCTTTGATGCCTTCTTTTTTACAAATATCGAGATAGGTTTTGCCATAGTGAACGGCACGGTCGCCATCACCCAGGACAGCATAGACCCGTGAGAGTTGCCAGTCACCTCGACCAAGATTAATGGGGGCTGCGTCCCAACCGTTTTCAACGCGGACTCCCCAGTGATATCGTGAAGCATGAGATGAGTTGACCATGATATCTTTTTCTTCATTCGTGAGTTTCTCTTTGTCTAAGTAGTTCCAGGTGTTGTTGAAGAGGTCAACCGCCATCATTCTATGCCATTTTTCGAGAGACAATTTGTCATCTGCCAATTTATTCAACCTTCCAGTGTAATACGAGATAATTTAGGCTTGCTTAAAAATACCTAGGGTTTTGCGAGGAAAATCGTTTCCATCAACAAGCGCCGATAGTATTGAGAACTGATTAATGGAAACATCATCTAAAATGGGAAATCGAAATTCTTTTTCAGCGCCGTGTGAAAGACCATATAGATAGTACAGTCCCTTCATGGGTTGACCTGAAGAGGGAACTATGACTGGGAGTTCATTTGCGATCAGAGCTTGTGGAAAGCGAGGAAGATGATCAAAGCGATATTTATCGTGCTCAACGGGGCCTACGCCTTCTCCAGACAATACACGGAGCAAATTGACCCCCACATGCTTTCAGGACTCCTCACAGCGTTTCGAGTTTCTTCAAAGGAGTTTGCTACAGGAGATTTTCGTCAAGCAAAATTTGAAGGCTCCGAAGTTATGGTTGACGGGCTGACTGAGCGACCCAACGATTTTGTCGCCATCTTCGCTACTCCTGATGAACGTTCAACTGACCTCACTAATCTGATGGGACTCATCAAATCTGCATTTATTGGAAACTACGGTGAACGTATCCACACTTGGGACAGTTTGGAAGGCCCTTTTTCCGAATTTGAGCCCATGATAGACCAGATCATTGCTGGGTGTGTCTGGTGTGACACCGAAGAAGTGTTGGACCCACCAAAAGTCACGTTTACAACAGATCTGATTCCTGCCAAGGAAACCGTGTACAGGGGCAACACTCTGAACGTCAAATACTATATTCACAACACAAGCCCAAATCCCATCCACTTAACGGCTATAGTCAACGCTATCCCCAATTTGTTCCAGTTGGACGGATTAACCAAGAATGTCATCCTCCGGAAAACCGCGTTCCTCCGCAATTACGAACTTGCACCCGATGAAGCCCATGAAACAATCTTACCCATTAAAGCCCGACGAATCGGTCACACTGAAATTGCGCCCATCCTGTTCATTACTCGTGGAAAACAAGCCTTCACCGTACTTGGAGAATTGCGTGACATCGACATCATTTAATTCGTTGAAGTTAGACGACGTCTAAAGTTTTTAACCTGAATCCCTTATTGAACGGTATGCTCCAGCTTGCCCTGACACTTCTCTTATTTTTCACGTTATGTGTGTTCGCAGGGTTACTGGTCAAAATACGATTTCTTTTACTCGAGAAACTGGTTGGAGTGTTCTCCCCATATGTTTGGATTGGCATGACAATTTTGAAGTGGGTTTGGCGTGAACAAAAACGAAACCAAAAAGTATGAGAAATCAATTAACCCGTTTACTTGATCAGCTCAATAAAATGCACCGAACAAGAGATGCAAGGATCATAAGCACGGATTAGTGGCTCAATTTTCTGAGCTACGGTATCATGGCTTTCAGGTGCGGGTTTGAGGAGGTCGGGGAGGAGTTCTTGGGCTTTGGATTGGACAGCATGTTCTATGGTTCGGACGTTTTGGGCGGTGGCGATGACGATGTTGACTTTAGTGATGATGCCGTCGTCGTTGGTCCAGTAGTTATGGAAGAGGGTACCGCGGGGTGCTTCGACCACGCCGACGCCTTCGCCAGCCTTTGGCTCGACGGGGACGCGGTAGTTGTCTTCTTGGAGTGCGGGGTCATGGATGAGGGTGATGGCTTGTTCGACGACGCCGACCAGTTCAGCGGAGCGGGCGAGGTTATAAGCGATGGGATCGTGTACGGGTTTGTCACCGAACATCTCGTAAAGTTGGTCGTGATACCCTTGGGCGAGTTCGCTGGCCATTCTTTTGACTACATTTAGTCGGGCGAGTGGTCCCACACGGTAGTTTCCTTTTTCGGGACCAAGTTCTTTAATGAACGGATATTTCACTGTGGTGTAAGGCATGGCGTCTTCCGCAATGTATTGGGCATAGTCTTTGGGTGCAAAGTCATGGAGTTTCTTGCCGTCAGGAGTGATGAAGCGGAGGGTACCGTCATAAATGTCGTGAACACCTTTGTTGTGTAGTCCGAAATAATGGGTAGGATCACTGAGGTAGTAACCAACTTTGCCACCTTTTTGTGATGCAAGTTTGAAGTAGAGATCGGCGATTGCTTGGGCGGTTTTCAGAGCTTTGGGAGCCTGTTTAACCAGTTTGTCACGTTCTTCTTCAAGGAGTGGTCCTGCCATACCACCAGGAACGGCGGTACAGGGGTGAATCATGCGACCTCCAACGGCTTTGATAATACTTTGTCCGAACATTCGGAGTTCAATTCCTGCTTTGGCAAGAACTGGATCTTTTGCAGCGACTGCAAGTACGTTAGGTGTATTGGGAGTGAGAAAATCAGGAAGGGCAAGGTAGACCTGGTGAAGGGCGTGGCTGTGGATGTATTCTCCGAAGTTTTCAAGGTGTCGGAGTTTAACTGCTTGTTTGGGAGGTGTTACACCCCATGCGCCTTCCACGGCTTTCACCGAACCGAGGTGATGAGCAACTGAACAGATACCGCAGATACGTTCAGAAAGTTGAGGTGCCTCTTCAGCGGGGATACCTTCCATAAACCGTTCGAACATGCGAGGGGATTCGATGATGTGGAAGTGACATTTGTTGAGCTTGCCGCCTGTCACGTCTAACGTGATTTTAGCGTGACCTTCAAGGCGAGTCATGGGTTCGATTTCGATGTGCTGGGATTTGGTCATTGTTTCTTCACTCCTTTTCGAAGGTTGTCGAGTTTTGATGAAGCGTATGTATATCGAGCAAAGGTTACGGCGAGTCGTGGTAATTTGAAGTTAGCAACTTGATCTTCTTCCATGGCTGCTAGCGCATCTAGCATTGCGACACCTTGGTCCCAGACGGTTTCCGAAGGACCTCGGCATCCGGTGCAAGGCATGTTGCGTCGGGTACATTCGGCATTACAGCCGGCACGTGTTGCGGGTCCCATGCAGAGAAATCCCTGGGCGAGGAGGCATTTGTTGGGTTCAGGAATTTCATGTGTGCGACGGAGTTGAGTGGGAATCTCGGTAAAGCGTTCAAGGGGACATTCATCACAGACGCTTTTAGTTGAAAGTCGGGGGGTTTCTCCTGCAAGTAGTGCTGTGATCACTTGGGCAATTTCATCTGGATGAGGTGGACAGCCGGGCAGAATGAAATCGACTTTCACGACATCATTGAGACGAAGATCGGCTGGTAGGACTTGGGGTACGTTTTCGTGGGGTACAACTTTCTGGGCCATGAGTATGGTTTTGTGATAAACATATTCCACGCCTTCTTGGGCATCGAAGGTGTTCGCTAGTCCGTTGACGCCACCGTGGGCTGAGCATGCACCGAAGGCAATGACGAATTTTGCTTGTTTTCGCATGGCTTTGGCCATTTCCTGGTCATGGTCGGTGCGGATGCTGCCTTCAATAAGTGCAACGTCGATATTGGGGGGAATTGGGTTCTTGGTATCGACCAATGGGTAGGAATAGACGAGTTCAACGTCTTTTAGGACGTCCAGGAGGGCTACTCCGATATCGAGCAAGGCGATATGACATCCACTGCACCCGGCCATTCCCATTGTTGCGATTCGAACGGTCATTCGCACTTCACCCCGAGTTTAACTTGTTTCAGTGGATTGGGTCCTAGTTTCAGAATCTGTTCATAAAACGATGACGCAGTTTCTACCCATTTTCCAGCCATTCCCGCACTCATCAACTCAAAAATCAATCGTCCACCGAGTCCAATATCTTCGAGGTCTTTGGCGAGTTTTTGCATGCGCTTCTCCGCGTGATAGTTTCCTGTAACAAAATGGCATTGTTCTTTGAGGCACCCAGTGACCATAACACCATCCGCGCCCTCTCGGAGGGCTTCGATGACATGGAGGGGATCGACGCGTCCTGAACAGGGAACACGAATGATTTCTACATTGATAGGGTAAGACATTTTGCTGGTTCCGGCAAGATCGGCTGCACCATAGGAACAATAGTGGCAACAAAAGCTGACGATGCGTGGCTCAAAGGCGGCTTTTGATTTGGCAGGGATCTTGGCAGACTTTGCTTGGGTTTTTGTTTTGGCTTTACTCATTTTTTGGAAGCCCCCACATTGGCGAGTAGACCTTCGATTTGGGAGTAGATTTGTTTATCACGATAGTGTCGTAATTGAATGGCTTCTGCAGGGCATTCTACGACGCAGATGCCACAGCCCTTACATGCGACCTCAACAACCTTGGCAACGCCACCTTCCATGTAAATTGCACTATATGGACAAACAGCGTAGCAGTTGGCACAGCCAATACACAGGGATTCATCAACGATGGATTTGGCGAGATCGACTTCGACTTCCCCTTTGCTCATGGGAATTGCTGCATGTGATGCTGCAGCCGCGCCCATAAAGGAAGCTTCTGCGATATCACGGGGACTACTACAAGCACCAGCAAGAAAGACACCATCAGTGGTTGTGTCGACGGGAGCGAGTTTTAGGTGATATTCACGGAAGAAGCCTTTCAGGTCGACTTCCATGTTAAGCGTATGCGCGAGTTCTTTAGCACCCTTCGCCGGTATCATCGCTGCTGAGAGAACGAGCAAGTCCACATCCACCGTTTCTTTGTTACCATTATGATGCTTAACGGCAAGATTGAGACCCTGATTAGCTGTTTCTTTCACATCGGTAATATCAGCGCGATGGAAGTTCACACCAAGTTTCTGCGCTTTTAGGTAATACCGTTCGTATTCTTTACCTTGGAGTCGAATATCTTTGTAAAAGATTGAAACTTCTGTGTCAGGCCAATTTTCTTTGATGTAGACGGCATGTTTGATCGCGACCTGGCAACAGACTCGAGAACAGTGGGAATAGTATTCGGGATCCCGACTCCCCACGCACTGAATCATTCCAACATGTTTTGGTGGTTTCTTATCCGAAACGCGGAGAAGTTGTCCTTCTGTCGGCCCAAGAGGATCTATGAGCCGAGCGAGAGCTAGTTGGAGGATTACGTTTGGACTCACTCCATACTTGTGGAGCCCTTCAGGTTCGAATACGTCAAAGCCCGTAGCAACTATTGCTGTTCCGACGGTAATTTCTGTGTCTTTGGGTTCTTCATCCAAATGGATTGCATCCACAGGGCATACGTCGGCACATTTACCACATTTCGTACAGTTTTCAAAATCAATTACCGGTGACCGGGGAACCGCCTGCGGATAGGGTAGATAGACGGCTTTACGCTTACCAAGTCCGAAGTCAAGTTCATGGGGAACTTCAACGGGACATACTTCCATACATTTACCGCAAAGTGTGCAGGTATCAATGTCAACGCCACGGGGCTGAGTCTGGAGTTTAACCTGGAAATTTCCGATGTACCCATCGAATTGTTTGACTTCGGTTTGGGTATACACGTGAATTTTTGGATCATTGAGGAGAACGCGTTTCGAAAGGCATTTGCGTGCCATTTCACCGTGCCTGGGTGGAACGCAGACCCCACAGGTATCGGTCATGAATACGAAACCGAGTTGAGCGGCTTTGCCACCAAGAGCGGGGCTGCGTTCAACAAGGTGAACTTCATAGCCCTCGTCGGCGAGGAGGGTACTAGCTGTGATTCCAGCGATTCCTGCACCGATGACCATACAAACTGGTGGGACTTTTTGGGTTGTAGAACCAATGGATTCTAGCTGAGAGGCTCGAAAGACTGCGGCGCGAACTAGGTCTTTAGCTTTTTGAGTAGCTTCGTCGTATTCGTCTTTTTGTTTCATGTGGGCCCATGAGACATGTTCGCGGATGTTAGCCATCTCAAAATAGAAGGGATTAATCCCTGCTTCCATAACGGTTCGACGGAAAGTGGGTTCATGGAGTTTAGGACTGCAAGAGGCGACAATGACGCGGTTCAGTTTGTGTTTCTTGATATGACCTTTGATGATGTTTTGCCCTTCTTCGGAACAGGTGAATAGTTGCCATCCGGAATACGCGACGTTTGGGAGATTTTCAGCATATTTTGCGACGGCAGGGACATCAACGACTTTGGCGATGTTGGTTCCACATTTACAAACAAATACACCGATGCGTGGTTTTTCATGAGTCATCGTTTTAACCTCCATTCCTTCCCTTGATTGCATCCACTGCCTTTTGTGCAGTGGTAGCAAATTCCTTTGCTTCTCGTCCAATCATTTGGACAACTTGCACAGTTGCTGGATCTCCACCAGATTGACGAATCACGTTCCGAACAACTTGCACTCGACTGTTTGCCATTCGCGAGCCTCGTCCGTAATGGCATAAATCAGAGGTACACGCAAAGAGGATGACTCCATCTGCGCCGGATTCAAGGGTCTTGAGAATTTTGGGAGGAGAAACGCTGCCGGTACAAGGTACTTGGAGAAGATGTAAATCTGCAGGATATTGAAGGCGTGCTTCACCTGCTTCGTCAATTGCTCGGTACATGCATTCATTGCATGCAAAGCCAACGATTACCGATTCGGGACCTTCGACACTGTTACCGAGGAGCCCATCAATAGCGGCGTCTAAAACAACAGGATTGATGTTTAGTGGACCAATTGCATCTACGGGACAAGTTGCCATACATTCGCCACAGGCTTGACAACGCACCTCATCCACGATAACACAATCACCAGATTCCTCAAAGGAAATTGCCTGTGAGGGACATGCAGGAACGCAAAGCCCACAAGCATTGCATAAATCTTTGTTGACGACCGCAACATCCAGTTCCTTTGAAACCGATTGTGTGGAAAGCCACACTGAAGACTCTTCAGCTGCTGCTCCAGCCTGTTCAACGGATTCCGGTATATCCTTTGGACCATGACAAGTCCCAGCGAGGAACACTCCATTGATATCAGTTCGTGCAAGGGCTACTTTCTCATCTTGAGCTTCAAAGAACCCAAGTTCACCAAGGGGCACCCCTAACATCGTTGCAAGCTCCTCAGTACCGGGAGAAGGCGTCATGGCACAGGAGAGAACCACAATATCGGCTGGAAGTGAATGAGGTTTACCATACGGATCTGTGTACTTTACAACAGGTTTGCCGTTGTTTTGAACAATTTCGAGATCGTCACCGCGATATTCAAAGCGGATATTATATTCCTCTTTAGCGCGTTCATAAAATTCATCAAAGCCTTTTCCTCCAGCACGAATATCCCGGGCTACAATTGTAATGTCAAGGTTCGGGTTATATTCCAACTTAGCCAGTTCGGCATGTTTAATGGCCGCCATACAGCAGTAGGCTGAACATTGCCAGCTATACCGTTCATCACGACTACCAACACATTGAATCATAACGATTTTTTCGGGTTTACGCCCGTCTGATGGAACCTCCAATTTTCCACCAAAGGGTCCCACGGAGTCTATCATTCGGATAAATTGCATCTGCGTAATTACATCAGGATTTTCAGCATAATGTAATTCCGGGACTACGGAAGGGTCAAACTCCTTGAACCCTGTCGCAAGTACAACACTGCCAACTTGCACTTTTGCGGTTTCATCTTTCATGTCATAAGCAATGGCATCTGCAGGACATACTTTTTCACAGACACCACATTTGTCATTAGTGATTTTCTTGCAGTGTTCGGCGTCGATTGTCACCTTGCGTGGTACACTCTGCGAAAAGGGCATGTAAATTGCACGACGTTTCGCAATCCCCCAAGACCAATCATCAACAACGCGGGTTGGACATTTTTCAGTGCATTGCATGCATCCTGTGCATTTGTCCCAATCTACATACCTTGATTTCTTGTTAAGGGTCAATATCCAATCCTTACCAGTGTGTTCGGCACTCACTAGCTCTGTATAGGGATACAGCTTGATGTTTGGATGCGTTGCAGCTTCTGCCATCTTTGGACCAAGAATACAAATTGAACAATCTACTGTCGGATAGGTCTTATTGAGGACCGCCATGTGTCCTCCGATGGTGGGTTCTTTTTCTACCAGATGGACTTTGATGCCCCTATCAGCGAGATCGATACTGGCTTGGATGCCTGCAAGACCCGCTCCAAGAACAAGGGCTTCTTGGGTGACTGGGAAGGTTTTAGTTGCGATGGGGCTTTGTGCAGTGACTTGGAATACG
>JAEOSV010000053.1 GCA_016840185.1 Candidatus Hermodarchaeota archaeon
CAAAGGGAGAAAAAATCCCCGAAGAATGCATGGTGTGCAAGAAACTGCTTGAATGTATGCTGTCCACAGTTAAAAAATCTAAAACAGCCATTGAAGAAATTCAGAAATGGTATGTTCCTCCAAAAGACAAGGCAGAAATGCCGGGGCTTCCCTCAATGTAATCATAAAAGGTTGTCCCGTCGCACTTCATAGGCGAGCAATTTTTTTGCTCATGTCCCCTACTTATTCCTTGTCACAACAAACTTGAAAGTCCTTCGTCTGTATAACTGCTCCCTTGTTTTTGTTTCGGGCTCCTTCTTGTGTGGTAGCATATGCTGTAAACAATTAAATAGTGAGGTCTTTCAATTTGATTCTGTGGGCTCGCCATACTCCTGTGCAATTGCAAAGGTTGATCCAACACCAGCAAGAGATCCCCAAAAATGGGCGATGACGTGGCGGGAGTACCTCCAATAACGTGAGTGACACAACTTGGCATTGAAAAAGAAATTGGGTTTCATCGTGAATCCAATAGCAGGAATGGGTGGACGGGTAGGTCTAAAAGGAACCGACAGTCAAGAAATCCTTCAGAAGGCCATTAGGCTCGCAGCTAAACCCGTAGCGCACCTCAGAGCCACGGAAACACTGAAAATTGTCGTCAGCGTGAAGACGAGCTTTGATCTACTAACATATCCTTTCGAGATGGGTACGGATGTGGCTAGAAACTGCGGGCTTAACCCCATCGTCCTCGGTTCCATAAGGAGTGGGCGAACAACTGCTGCTGACACTCACAAGGCCGCATTGGAACTGATGGAGTCGCATGTAGATCTCGTCCTATTTGCTGGTGGAGATGGAACCGCTAGAGACATCTGTCAAGCCGTGGATCAAAAGGTTCCAGTTTTGGGCATACCAGCGGGGGTCAAAATCCATTCTGGTGTATTTGCCGTGAATCCCAAAAAAGCTGGAGAGTTAACCGTAAAGTTTCTGCAGGGCGACACGTTGCTCCGGGAAGCAGAGGTTATGGATGTCGACGAAGTCGCTTTCCGAGACGGACGTGTGTCTGCTCGATTGCACGGGTACCTTCAGATCCCGTATGAACGAGAGTTTATCCAATCGGTCAAAAGTGGAAGTGCCACGATTCTCAGCGAACAAATGGGCCAAGCGCTTATCGCCGAGTACGTGGCAGAGAACATGGAGGCGGACTGCTACTACGTTCTCGGTCCTGGAACCACGGTGAAAGCAATTGCCGATAAACTAGGGGTGAGCAAGACCCTTTTAGGCGTGGACGTGATACGAAATGGGAAAACAGTGGCTCTAGATATCAACGAAAGCCAGCTTTTGCAGTTGATTACCCGAAAAAAGGTGAAAATCATCGTGTCACCGATAGGTGGTCAAGGCTTCATATTTGGGCGGGGAAATCAACAAATTAGTTCAATCGTCATTCGAGAAGTTGGGCTGAAGAACATAATAGTAATAGCTACTCGAAACAAGCTGGCTTCGATCGGGTATGGTCGCCCTCTGCTAGTGGATACCGGTGATGAAGAACTCGACAAAACTTTGTCACGGTACATACGGGTGGTCACCGGGTACAAAGAAGAAGTAGTGGTTAAGGTTTCAACATAAATTCGATGATAATCGACCTCATCGGTAAGCTAATGGACAAGCTCTATAAACTCAAAGGGTGAGTACATTCATGTGTTCGTAGCAAAATATGGGGGGCGTGCGATTTGAAGGTAGGACTACTTTTGGTGCCCGATGGCGTAGGGTATAACGAGATTAGGGACATAGTGTTGGAAGCCGAAAGGAGCGGCTTGGAGTCTTTCTGGTTTTTAGACCACTTACATGCGTCACCAAAGCCCGATCAACAGCAATTGTTAGAATGTTGGACGCTTCTATCCGCTTTAGCGGTTGAAACCCGGCGGATTAGATTGGGACCCCTCGTGTTAAACATTAACAATCGAAATCCAGCGCTTCTGGCAAAGATGGCGTCAACCCTGGATCAGATCAGTGGGGGTCGCTTAGAGTTCGGTATCGGTGCAGGGGGAACCATTAGGGCTACAACCCAAAAACAATTGGGGTATGAATACGAGTTTGATGCCTATGGCATCTCTTTTCCATCAAGGGCAGCAACCCGCATCAAGAAACTTGAAGAGGGGTTGCAGATTATGAAAAGGATGTGGGTTCAAGATACCGCAAGTTTCGCAGGAAGATACTATTCAATACGAAACGCTATGTGCCTACCTAAACCCATTCAGCAGCCTTATCCCCCTATATGGATCGGCGGGTTAGGTGGTCCCAAAATACTGAAGGTTATCGCTAAGCATGCGGATGGATGGAATATTATGCGCGCGTACACAGTTGAAGATTACCGGAGAGGGGCGCAACTTCTTCGAGATGCCTGCCAGAAGATTGGTCGTAATCCAAAGGCAATCAAGCTTTCCATGACCATTAGTGGGTCAATTGGTGAATTAACA
>JAEOSV010000327.1 GCA_016840185.1 Candidatus Hermodarchaeota archaeon
ATCGACGTGATGAAGGAATAATCATCGGAGTTAATTGTTTAACTCCCTGTGAGGCCGGTTTTTGTAAATCGGCGCGGACACTCAATACAACCGAACCTGCGGACCTTATGTTGACAGAATTGGACAACTCGTATTATGTAGACGTGCTTACCTCAAAAGGCAAGGAAATTGTAGACTATTGTAGGACTCAATTTTTTCCAGCATCAAAACAGCAAACTAATCAGGTTAAGAAAATTATCGCCCATCGCGAGAAATCTTTCCCAGATCCAATAAAGGAGTTCCAAAAACTTCCTGGACTGCTTGAAGCCAGTTATGAAGGAGCAATGTGGAATCGGTTAGGGCATCGCTGCTTTGGATGTGGAGCATGCACAATGGTCTGCCCAACCTGTTTTTGCTTCGATGTCAAAGACATTGTTGAACTGAATACAACCAAGGGTTCACGTGTTCGAAAATGGGATTCATGTCAGCTCGTTGATTTTGCCCTTGTAGCAGGTGGACATAATTTCCGACCAACAATTCCATCTCGAGTACGATATCGTATTTACCATAAATTCTGGATTGAACCTGAACAGATTAATCAAATTGGTTGTGTGGGTTGCGGACGCTGCACCCATACTTGCCCTGCGGATATTGATATGATTGAATTATTGACTGAAATTGACAAAGGAGGAAACTAGGAAAATGACACATTCAATCTCATCTCGTGTTGATAGAAACGCTTACGAATTTAATCAAGCCCGGATTACCAGGATTACGCCCCAGACTCCTGACACGAATCTTTATACTTTTGAGTATGTGGATCCTCATCGTCAAAAACAGTTCAGCTTCACACCGGGTCAATTCATGCTTTTATCCGTATTTGGACATGGGGAAGCGCCATTCGGCATTTGTTCATCTCCTAACAACCAGGATTCTTTCGAGCTTTGCATCCGCTCGGTGGGCAGGCTCACGAATGGACTTCAGAATCTGCATCAGGGTAGCGTTGTTGGATTGCGTGGACCATTTGGTCACGGGTGGCCAATGGAGGAAGTGAAAGGGAAGAATATTGTAATCATTGGTGGAGGAATCGGACTTGTACCCCTTCGGCCAGCGATTCTTGATATTATAGAGAACCGCGATGATTACGGTAAATTGCAAATCATGTATGGTGCTCGATGCCCTGAAGAACTCCTCTTCAAAGACGAATTGTATCTTTGGGATAATCGACGTGATATTGAATATGTAGCAACAGTTGACCGTGATGATGAACACTGTTGGGCTGGAAATATTGGAGTCGTTACAATTCTTTTTGATCGAATCACTATTTCCCCGAAAGACACCTACGCCTTGGTGTGTGGACCACCCATCATGTACAAATTTGTGATGCGTGAGTTAGAGAAAATTGGGTTACCAGATAATCGTATCTTCTTGTCATTAGAACGTCGAATGAAATGTGGTGTAGGGCATTGTAGTCATTGTCTTGTAGGATCCAAATTCGTTTGCCAAGATGGCCCTGTACTAAGTTACAAAGAGGCGAAAACACAGCGAGGAGCAGTGTAAACGGAATACGGAGGAGAATACGAAGTGTCGACAGAAAAGCCAAAGCCCGTTGTTGCGTTTTATGGACTAACCTGTTGTGCAGGATGCCAGCTTGAGGTCCTCAATCTTGAGGATGACCTTTTAGACATACTCGGGCAAATCAACCTAGTTCAATTTCGTATGGGTAGTTCCGCTAAGCATCCAGGACCATATGACGTCTGCTTTGTTGAGGGATCAGTAACCAATGACGCAGAATTAACACTGCTTAAAGACCTCCGAGAGAAATCGAAAATTCTAGTTGCTTTGGGGGCCTGCGCAACGACTGGAGGTGTCAATGCCTTACGGAATGGACGGAATATTGAAGAGCTCAAGCAAAGCGTCTATGGCGATTCCTCTCATGTTCGCACACTCCCGCAAATCCTTCCTTTGAAATCATATGTGAAAGTTGACCATGAAATCCAAGGGTGCCCCATTTCAGGTGACGAATTCGTTGAATTCCTAATTTCCCTGTTAACCGGAGCCACTCCAACAGAGAAGAACTACGCTGTTTGTGTAGAATGCCGTATCAGAGAGAATGTCTGTTTGATGAAGGAAGGAGAGCTCTGTCTAGGTCCTATAACCCGAGCCGGTTGTAATGCTCGTTGTCTGAGTGTTGGATTTCCCTGTGAGGGCTGCTGGGGACCTTGTCCTCAAGCGAATGTGGAATCGGAAATCGACATGCTATCAAAGAAAGGAGCAAGCTTTGATGATGTAGTTCGGAAATTCCGAATGTTTAATGCTTCAAAGGAAGATTTCATGGCCCAATTGAAAAAGAGGCTGAATATCGAATGGCTGTAGAAAAAATCAACATTCAGCACATTGCTCGTGTTGAAGGTCATGGAGATTTATTTGTTGACCTTAAAAAGGGAGAAGAACCACGAGTGGAAATGCGGGTGACCGAGGGGGCTCGTCTATTTGAAGCATTTCTCCGAGACCAGTACTACAGTGACGTTTCTCATATTATGTCACGCATCTGTGGAATTTGCAGTCATTCTCACGCTGTTGCTGCATTGCGTGGTGTAGAAGCCGCCCTTCGAATTGAACCGGAACCCCAAACCAACCAATTAAGAAAACTCATGCTGCTAGGTGATATGCTCGAGAGCCATGCACTTCATATCAATTTTCTTGCATTACCTGATTACGTAGGGGCACGAAATGTAGTAGAAATGCTTCCAGACTATTCAGCGGAAGTAAAACGGGCCTTGAGGCTTAAGAAGCTTGGAAACGAGCTCATGGAACTTATTGGCGGAAGGCATACTCATCCACTTTGCGCAGTTGTTGGAGGGTTTACCCACGTCCCAACTTCCACACAACTACAGTCATTAAAGAAAAAGCTTCAAACAGCCATTCCCGATGCGCAAACTCAAATCGAGTTGATGAGTAGTTTTTCTGAACCTCAACTTGTTCGACGAAGTCAATATCTCGCTTTACAAAATCCCAAAGAATATCCGATTCATAATGGAGAATTAACAACAGACAAAGGCTTACATGTTCCAGAACCCGAGTTCCATCGCCTTATCAAGGAAAGAAATGTCTCCTATGCCCATGCCAAATTCAGTGACATCGGGGAGAAACCTTTTGTTGTTGGTTCACTCGCCCGGTTAAACATCGCAAAGACACAGCTTTCGGATAATACTCAGGAAATGATTAAGAAAGTCAGTTTCAAACTCCCGAGTTATGATATCTTTCATATGAACCTTGGTCAGACCATTGAATATCTTCATTACCTTGATCATGCTATAGATATCATAGATGACCTTCTAGGCATGAAATTAGAACCCTCCATTGTAAAACACGGTACTCGTGCGGGAACAAGTGCCATAGCAGTTGAAGCCCCACGGGGTGTATTAATTCATAAATACTCCTTTGATGCCCGGGGGAAGGTTACAGCCGCTAATGTCATTACACCGACTGCGATGAATTTCGCGAATATTGAAGCTGATGTCCGTGCCCTCGTTCCAAAACTTCAAGAAGGATCTTTAGAAGAAGCCGAATTACTGCTCAACATGTTGATTCGTGCTTATGATCCCTGTATTTCGTGTTCTGTACATTATATACACACCATTTAGCACCGAAATTGTGATTTATACATTTATAGGCTATTGGCG
>JAEOSV010000328.1 GCA_016840185.1 Candidatus Hermodarchaeota archaeon
CCGCAACGGACCGATGGATCGACAATATAGTGGTTAGTAATACTGTGGATATTGATCCCCCGGATGGCACACCTCCTACGACGCCAACGGACGGAATCCCCCCGGGTATTCCTGGATTTCCCGCGATTGCCATTGCCGTGGGGCTTGTGAGCGCAGTGACCATCAGCGTACTGTATCGGCGCCGGCAATCACCCACATAACCTAAGTAATCGACTTAACCCTTGGGAGGTGTTTGCCTCCCCCCTTCTTTCTTTTTGATGGGTTAAGTAGTAGTACCTTCCAAGCTGATAACGTTCGATAAACGGGTCACCGATAGGGTTTTTACTCCTTGGAAGTATAGGTTGGTTCCTTGGGTGGCATGGAGGATGCCAGTGGATCTTATCGACAAACAGATTATCTTGTTACTAGGTCAGAATCCACGAACTTCCTATCGGGCCTTGGGAAGGGCCCTTGGGTTATCAGTGGCGACGGTACGTAGCCGGGTGTTGAAACTTGAAGCCAGCAACGTGATACGGCGATATATGCTCTTCCCGAGCTATGCTATGATGGGTGCGTCGTTTTGGACAGCCATTTTGAATATCGCAAATCCGCCTCCCAGTGAAGAGCTCCGAGAGCATCTTGGAAACCATCCGATGATTGAATGGGTAGATTTCCTCGGTGACGGGAATGTGATGTGTTTTGGCAATTATGTTGGTTCCAGGGAATTAGATGAACTCACCTTATTCTTACATGAACTGGAACCAGTCAACGACATTGAATTTCATACCTTCCTTGTTGAAAAAGGAAAGAAATGTTCTCTCACATCGATGCATCTCCAAGTATTACGTTGTCTTCGACAAGATGTTCGCATGCCCGTCAGTGACATTGCGCTTCGCACGCGACTAACCCAACGGCGCGTCCGAAAACTCTTAGCTGCTCTTATTGGTACCAATGGGTCTTTAGTGGAAACTTGGTTTCATGAAAAAGGCATCGGAGATTATCGGACCACCCAACAATGTTTTCATCCACGAGTCGATTGTGATGTAGCAGAAGGTGGCTTGACACGATTTTTAGCTCGTATTGCATACCGTGGAGGCGATGCACAGCGGCGAAAGATTGCGGCGTTCCTCCAACGTGAATATCCCCTCGAATACTGGTTCACGTTTGCGAGTGCTTCTGCTCCCGTGCTTTTTTCTATGTTTCTCGTCGAACTTGCTAGTTACTCGCCACAAATCATTAATCGGATCAACAAACTGGTTGGAGTTGAATCCGTTCGACCGATTGTCTATTATGCGCACCACTTCTATCCTAGTCTAGTGGATCGGTATTGGGAGCAATTATTCAGCACATCAGAGCCTCCTCCCCCGGGATAGTGAGGTTTTGTGAAATGGAATGGCTTTTGTGGTCAGGAGGCGTAGTGGCTGGGAAATGATATAGAAGTTGGTGGTCGGATTGAAAAGTGATGAATCAAAGGGATTGCCTGAGTTTGGGCACTATTTAGATGTGAACGGGCTCCGTATGTATTATGAGGATCGAGGAAAAGGTGCTCCATTGATTTTGGTGCATGGTGGATTATTTACGGGGCGTCTTGGATGGGGAGACCTCAGACAGCGGTTTGCTCAGCATTTCCGCTTGATTGTTCCTGATGGTCGAGGGTGTGGTCGAACGGATAATCCCCAGAACATAATGGATTATAGAGTTATGGCCGATGATGTGGTGGCGTTAGCCAAGGCTTTAGATTTGGCGAATCCGATTGTCGGTGGGTGGAGTGATGGCGGGCAAATTGCATTAGAAGTTGGGATTCGGCATCCTGGTTTCGCCAGGGCTCTGGTTGTGGGTGGGGCAATGCATCAGTTGACCCAAAAGACAAAGGATGGTCTTGCACGCGTTCCTCAATGGCTGGATTCTGAACCCGAACTGAAAGAAATGCTGAGAGCCGCCCATAGTCATGTCTACGGATTCGAATATTTAGAAACATTTGTCAACATGCAGGTGCAGATGTGGAGTGATCCTTCGAACTATCCGCAGGACGCTATTAAGGAGATTGAGGTGCCTACGCTCCTCATTGTAGGAGATAAAGACGAAGCAGTACCTCTCGAAACCCAAATTGAAATGCATAACTTAATGCCCAATACCGAGTTAGCCATCATCCCCAATATGTCACATATGAATTACATCGACGAACGTAGTAAGATTTTCTCTACTGTCATTCTGGATTTTCTCTCAAGGGTTTAATAAGACCACACTGCGTGTTAGGGGAGGATTTGTTGAAACCTTTCTCTCATTCTTTGTCAGTGAGTGGCCAGATGTCGTCGAAGAACTCCTTGGACGGATGGGTGAAATCCTTTGTGATGCGGGTGTCGTAGTAGACACAGTCGCAGTAGGGGTCACCGTTGACGAGGGTGTGGTGCATGGTGAGTTTGAAGTGTTTGTTGAAGCTATGAACGCCTTCATAGTCCCCATAACAGCAGGTGAGGAACTTGAGCTCCTCATCAGGAACGTCAGCTAAGAGCGCGTGGTGAAGGCAAGTGTCTCGGCGCATAATCAGTTTGCCGTCTTTCACTTCGCCTACGTTGCCAACGACGCCCCACTCGCCCATTCCAAGCAGCATTTCGCGAAGCTCTTCAAGGGTCTCGAACCGATCATCGAGGTCTGCAACACGTAGTCGCATGTACTCATTGATGAAGTCTTTGAAGAGTTGAATAGCTGTTTCACGGGGGAGGGTCTCGGTCAAGATCTGCAGGTTCGTGTAGATAGGCATGTATCGTGCGCGCATGAACGTGCGTAATGTAACGGTTACTTTCGCATTTTTCCATTTCGTCTTCTTAGCTAGTTGGATGAGTTGGAACTGGTAATTGGGAAGAAGTCTAGCTAACAGGGGATACTCCTTGAGGTGGTCCAATTCGGCAATGAGGGGGGAAATATCCGTCTCCTGTAACGAGAGATACTTATCGGTTAAGAGTTGCAGGTATCGGGATACAAGGTTTGCCACATAGTCTTCGACGTTATTCGGTTGTTGGGCTTTTATGACACCTAAGAGGTAATCGAAGCCCTGCAGGAGACGTTCTACATGTTCGAGAGGCTGATACTCTTGGGTTTTTTCGTCCATGATTTCGGGACGACATTCTCCAACGTGTGTGAATTTCATTATTAATCGAGTTCAGGAATTCTTAGGTTCTAACTTTTAGCTCTTTACATCAAGTACCTAAGAGAGAGAATACGTGGAGCAGGGTGCTGGGATTGTCCATTGTTTCTTCTAAGTAGCCGATTTTTAGGAGGCAAGTCCTCCCTTTTTCTGATTGGATGGGGATCGAGTCGTGAAACTCTTAACGGAAGAGAAGACATAGGTAATGATAATGACTGATTTACCGGGTTTAGATGCATCAGGAGCACGAGAGATTGCCCAGCAGCTAGCTCAAATTTCCGGTGGGCATATTTTGGATGTGGCTACAGGAAAAGGCGCTTTTATTGAGACGCTCATGAAGACGTTGAAGGCGTTTGACAGTTTCGTGGGTGTGGATATTGACCAAGAAGATTTGGCAAAGGCACGTGAAAAGTTTCAGGGTCAATCGGTGCAGTTCTTGGAGATGGATGCCACCAACTTAGACTTTGCTGATGCGTCCTTTGACACCGTTTGTATTGCCCACTCGCTGCATCATCTAACTGATATTCCCCGTGTGTTGGCGGAGATGACACGGGTGCTCAAACCGGGTGGGCATTTATTTATCGAGGAAAACTATCAAGACGGTAAACAAAGTGAGGCGCAGCACATAGGAATCTTGGAGCACCACTGGACTGCAAAAATTGAGCGCATGCAAGGCATCACACATAATGAAACGTTGTTGCGGAATCGAATAGTAGAATTTCTAAACGCACTCCACCTTAGTAATATCGAAGTTTTGGATTCTTCTCGGAATGTAAAATGCATATTCTGTGATCAGCGCTTTGAATGTGAAGATCCCAAATCGAAGGTCAATATTGAATTTTTTATTAAAGGAATCGACAAAACCCTTCAGGGTTTGACGCCCGATGAAAGAATTCCTGAAATAGTGGCTGAAGCTGAACAATTGAAACTTCGAGTCCATGAAACTGGCTTTGCTGATGCATCTTTGATTTTTGCCATCGGAACGAAGTGACCAGAGTCGCTGAAAACGGGATGAAGTGATACTAAACTTGAAAAGGCGTCTTTGACATATCGAACTGATTCAAAATGAACATTGAACGGGCAACAAAAAATGATATTCAATCGATTGCGGAGTGTTGGGTGGAGCTACGGTTACACCAGCGGGAACGTCCTGGCGGGTATCGACCATCGTTGTCTGCGATGATGCGACAAGTTGAGGCGAATTTTAATCGATCCCATTGTCATCACTTCGTTGCCAGAGATGCTGGGAAAGTGGTTGGTGCCGTGCTAGTGCGGTTGCGGAGCGGTGGACGCAGTGCCCTTCTAGCCCGGGCCTATGTGGTGCCTTCGTATCGTCGACGGGGGGTTATGCAAAAACTCGAAGACGCGGTTGTAAGGTTTCTTCAACAACAGGGGATTTCTACGCTGGATTTGACCGTTGTCCCATATAACGCCGAGGGGATGGCGACTTGGCCGACTTTGGGTTATTCACCTACCAAGATTGTGATGACAAAGCAAATTTGACGGTCAAGATCACACTGTGTGTTGAACCACACTAGTAACTGGCAACGTGAATTCGCCACTCGTTGTTTTCCTTAACGAGTGTGAGGGGAACCGGTTTTCCACGTTGGCTCCCATCCTCATTGAACCGTTTGAAGAAGAGTTTTGCCCGTGACTCGGAAGCTGTGTCTTCGCGTTCAAATTTATAGCTTACACCAATTTCTGCGCGTTGACAGGCAGTGTCCCACCAATAGAAAGGCGTTCCTCGCTGTTCGAGTGTTCGAAGATTCCTTTCAGTCAGTGTGGCTTCCCACATCTTGCGATCTCCTTTCATCGCTGAATCATAATGAATCTGCCCAACCTTTTGTGCCGAGGTACCTTTTGGAATTTTCGTCATTTAGACAACACCAACAATAATCCTGCTGGAAAGCACGGGTTACCCCCTAAAGGTTATTGCTTGTAGTTCTTACACTGCTGGAATCGTTACTGTTCACGTTTTTTCTGATTAGAAAAGGAGAGATAGACAGGTGAGAGCCCCCTCGCATTTAGCAAATTCACTCATATTCAAACAGATGACGTCGAATCCAGCACCCTCGATTCGCATTTGCGTTTTCGGGTATCCGCTGGTCATGATCACTGTGTCACCAATGGTCAGCGTATTGGCAGCATAGCCTTCTTCGTCGGGGACGATGATTTTATCGAAGTCGGACAGGATTGGATGATCAGCAAAGGGTTTTGTTGCAACCATGATGTTGTTGTCCAGATAGGTGATGTGGCTTTTGAGGTGGATGAGGTCTGGGTCCTCAATGGTATCAATAGGTATTTCAAAAAACGTTTGCATCTGCTCGACACCAGTTCGGTTTGTGCGCTGACTAATTCCACTGATCATCCGATTGGGTAAATGGATCACGTCTCCTCCTTCTAAAGTGCCGGGAGTTTTAACACGGCTCACAGACAAATATTCTTGAAGGATCTCTGCAACTGCTTCTTCTTCTCCGCGTCTACTTGTCTTTGCGAGACGTGCAATCAGAACTTTTCCAACATGGATGATTGCGGTATCTTCGACGAAACAAGAATCGGGATGTTCATCATCCTGAGCTAGTCGAATGACATCCAGTCCCAGTTCCGCCAAGGTGTCTGCATATCGTGCGTGTTGGTCGCGGGCCCGAGTCACGTTCAGAGTATGGTGTAGTGGATGAGAAGAAATACAACGCGAATATCGGGCCCCAGGTTCACGAACCAACGCACGTTTGGGCATCATTGTTAGGTCATCCATTGGTGTTTCTAGAAATAGGATTTACCGATTGTTAATCAATGATTGTTAGGTGGGTGTTCGTTTTCGGGTACCGAATAGCTCCTGACTGTAAAATGTGTCAAGGACATCATAGGCGATGTTATCCGCGTGATCACTAATGCGTTCTAGGTTTCGGAGGGCTTCGGTGAACATGACATCCGCTTGCGGGGCGCAGACTCCCTCGGTGGTCCGTTTAATGTGTGCACGCTTGAATTTCCTTTCTAAGACATCAACAGCGTCTTCCAGTTCCACAGCTTGCTTGGCAAGGAAATCGCTTTGCTGTTTCAAAGCGGCAATTGCAGTGGCATAGGTTTCTTCAACCTTATCGAAAAGTTTGCCTAATTCTTTCTTCGCGTTTTCTGAGAAGGGGATTTTTTCTTTTACTTTTCTCATGGCAAACTCAGCGAGGTTGTTCGTCATATCTCCAATGCGTTCAACATCAGTGATGATGTTCAGTAATTTAATGCGCCATAGCTTGTACTTGGCGGGGAGGTCCTGTTCCTTGATTTTGTCAATGAACAGTTCGGTTTCATCGCAATATTCATCCACTTCATCTTCAAGTGTTAACACTTCTTTGGCTGCATTAAGGTCATCATTGACGAGTGCCTGTTTACTAAGACCTAACATGTTGAGCGTTTTTTCAGCAATGCTGACCACTTCTCTTTCAGCTTCTCGTAATGCCAGTTGAGCCACATTGAGCATTTTTTCATCAAAGAAATGCCGTGGCTTGAGTTCACCTTCTCGCTTTGCGATGACTCGTTCACAGAGCCACACCAAGGCACCCACAAACGGAACGAACATGAAACTGACCGCGACGTTAAAGATTGTGTGGGCATTCGCGATTTGTCTAGGCAGTTCTAGGCTTGTGAGCCGGACGAGTCCTGCAAAGGGGATAAGAAAGGGAAGGAATACAAGAACACCAATGACGTTGATCATGGCCTGAGCTAAGGCTGTCCTTTTAGCGGGGCGGGATGCTCCTACAGCTGCAAACAACTCTAGAAAAGTTGTACCGATGTTTGCACCCATAATAATAGCGATTGCTGCTTCTAAGTTGATGGCCCCAGATCTCCCAAAGGCAATAACTAAGCTGGTAGTGGCAGAACTACTTTGGGTAACTCCGGCAATTAAAGCGCCTATCAACACCCCTATCACTGGATTCTGCCCAAAGGTGTTAAGAAGATAAATGAAAATCGGGAGTTCCACAAGTGGCTCAACTCCCAACGACATGATATCCATCGCAAGAAATAGCAGGCCCAAACTAAACACAATTTTAGCGACAAACTTCACCTTCTCATTCTTTGATAAGAACCCAACAAAGAAGGCAACCGCGATGAGGGGAAAATAAGCCACGCCGATATTGAATGAGACAATCTGCGCTGTAATTGTGGTGCCGATTTCTGCTCCTAGGATGACATTCACTGATTGACGAAAGGTCATAATCCCTGCATTGACCATTCCAATCAGTGTCAACACTGTGATACTCGAACTCTGCGTCATGACCGTCGTGGCGGTGCCCACACCCATTCCCTTGATCGGGTTATCCGTAGCTTTTTCCAGAACCTTGACAACCCGCGGTCCGGTGATTTTTGAAAGGCTATCGCTGAGCAACTTAACGCTGTACATGAAGAGGGCAAGACCACCGACAATGGTGAAGACGATGGTCAGAATATCCATGGCACCCATAGCTAGGTTCTCTTTAATAAGCTATATGCCCTTCGAAACAGAATCAATGAAATGTTTCAGTTAACGCAGAGAACAGTGGTACAAACCTGCGACCAGTTGGATATATACCCCCGAAGTGTGTATGGAATGGTGCTTGGGTGGCAAAAGAATGCCCATGGACCTTACTGACAAACAGATTCTCTACACATTAGCAGAGAACTCTCGAATTTCTTACCGGGCGATAGGGAGAAAATTGGGACTCTCGGTTACGGCAGTGCGCAACCGGGTGCTCAAGCTTGAAGACGCAAAAGTAATTCGCCGCTATTTCATCATTCCCAGCTACGCTATGGTTGATGCGTCCTTTTTCACAGCCATCCTAACGTTGAAACTGCATCCACCTAGTGAAACCTTCCGTGATTTCCTCGGTGCCTCCCCCATGATTGATAATGTCAATCTATTAGCCGATGGCAACGTGATGGTTTGGGGGAAATATGCAAGGGTAAAAGGGCTCGATGAACTCACCTTGTTCATGCATGAGCTGAAAGAAGTCAATGACGTCGAATTTCACACACTTCTGATCGAGAAGGGTCAACGATGCCCGCTCTCATCCATGCAACTACAAGTCCTACGTTGCCTGCGACAGAATGTTCGAATGCCAATAAAAGATATCGCTCAACACACCGGTATGACGCAACGCCGTGTCCGCAAACTCCTCGCGGAGTTAATCGGTATTGAAGGGTCCGCTGACGAACAATGGTTTCATGAAAACGGTATCGGCGACTATCGAACTGCTCAACAATGTTTTCATACTCGGACCGATTGTGACGTAGCCGAAGGCGGGGCCACTCGATTCTATGCCCGCATCGAGTTTCGTGGCGGGGACGAAACGCGCCGTTCAATTGTTGCTGTTCTTAAACGTGAATATCCTCTCGAATACTGGTTTACCCATGCCAGTGCTTCAGCGCCAGTACTCTTTTCTATGTTCCTTGTTGACATCGCCAATTATTCGCCTGAAATCATCAAGCGAATCAAGGAACTAAAGGACGTGGTCTCCGTTCGACCCATCGTCTATTTTGCCCACCATTACTTTCCTGGATTAAACGATCAGTTCTGGCAACGTATCCTCGGTTGACAAACCGTTCAGATGTCTTATAAGCATCGTTCATTTTGTAAACCACTTGACAAACACGTGTTAATATGCCACGAGTAGATACTTCTCCTTAGTGGAGTGACCTCAGTTTTTAGAAGCCACTTCTGGAGTGTGTGTGTCATGAGAAAACGTATAGCAATACTCCCAGTCCTGATGCTACTTCTCCTTTTGACCATCAGCAATATGTCACAACCAAGCTCCGCGGTCACCGTATGGACAGACGATTTTGATGATGGCGTCTTAGATGGTTGGACAATTCTTGAAGGCGGATTTATCATTCAGAATGGTCGGGTAACCGCAACCAACCGAGAGTATAACAACATGATACATGAAAGTACAACAGCGTACGGCTACTGGAGCTTTGACGCCTATCATACCAATACCGATCCCCACGTGGGTTGGTTAGTCTATTTCGTCGCAGATGGGTTTTATCATCTAAACCGGCCTCTCAATGGCTATCAAGTTTCATATATAGCTTGGGCAGAAGGATTTGGTGGTTTTCGACTTGAGAAAATAGTGGATGGGCGCCATAGTCGGATTGATGGCTATCGAAATGCAACCGAATTTCCTCCTCCCCAATTATTTTGGATGGTGCATGTGGACGTTGTCCGCCATTACAATGGGTATATGTATGTCTGGCTCAACTACACGGAAAATGACCATGAAACAGGGATATTCTTTGATAGCTACGAATCTACTTACTCAACCTCCTCCTACCTAGCCATAAGCATGGAACACCATGAGACGGCTTGGATTGATAATCTTCAAGTCAATAATGACCCCAATGCAGGACCTGATCCAATTCCTGATCCGTTAAATACAGAACTCTTTGATCCAAGACCAACTGTCTTGCTAGTGACGCCTTGGGCTGTTGGGCTATGCTTGGTTGTGGGCGGCTTTTTGGTTTGGCGACGCCGGCACAAGAAGGTGGACATTACGCCAGGGAAGAAACTCGACGACTAACCGTGTCATTCAAGCTGCAACTCTTGGCACCGAGAACAAACCTACGATGAGTAATCAATTTCAAGCTAGAATTGATTCAGTAACACACACTCCATTCGCGTAGGACACGAATACCAGGGCGGCATCTGCTTCCCTGGTATTCTCATTTTATGAAGAAAGATCTTTCGCAAACTTTAAGCGGGAGAGTCTAGTGCGGTCGCCGTTTCCAGTAAAATCCCCCGACAATCAACGCAATGCTTACACCAACACCAACAGGTAGAAGAATGAACACAGGATTCAAGGGCGGTGAAGCAGGAGTTGTTGCAGGAAGAACGTGACGTTCGACTATCCAGTGGTCTTCGATGGCGTTGCTATTACCGGTTATAACGACGACGAGGTCGTGGCTGGGGATGACCCAGATGTACTGTCCAAGATATCCTCGGGCGGTGTATGCACCGATTCTGGGATAGGTCCACCATTGGTAGCCGTAGCCATCAGCATCCGGATTATTTGGAATGAAACTATGGTGGGTTACCGAGGATTCCATCACCCATGAGAGGGGTATTCTGGTTTGTCCTTCCCATTGTCCTCCGCGAAGCATGAGGAGCCCGATTTTTGCCATGTATCGGGGAATAAGATACAAGTCCGAGCCACCCATCGCATGTCCATTGGAGTCACTGGTCCAGTAAAAACTGGTAATGCCTAAGGGAGTGAACAAATACTCATCGGCAAAAGCGACAGTAGCCATTCCCGAAGCTTCTGATACGATAGCTGAGAGGACATGGGATCCTCCCGTATTATAGTTCCAGGCTTCACCTGGTTCATATTCCATTGATCGGTTCAGCATCCATTGCACCCAATCGCTCGTATTGACGATGGCGCTATAATCGTTGAGTGGATGCCCCCACGGATAGGAGGATTCATCCCAGGGAAGACCAGAAGTCATCGTGAGCAAATGATGAATTGTAATCGCTTCTTTTCGTTCATCCATGTTGTCGAACGTACGGTCCGGGAAATAGTCTAACACGTAATCGTTAACGCTGCCAATCAAGCCTTGCGCTAAAGCGATGCCGACGAGAATGGATGTGATGCTCTTTGTGCAGGAATGGATTTCATTCGCCTGATCCACTCGGTCGGGATCACCAAAGTAGTTCTCATAGACCAGAAACCCGTTCTTTATGATGAGTAAAGAGATGATGTCGTTTCGCCAAATGCGATGTGACATCTCATCTTCCATTTCAAGCAACAACGTGCCATTCACTCCTTGGGAATCAGGGGTGGCTGTTTGCCATTCTTGAGTCGGCCAAATCGCTTGAGATGCACTCTTGACAGTGTTAGTGGTTGGGAAGGGGATGATAAGTAACATTGAGCAGAGAAACATGAAACCGAGGAGTTGAGGAACACGAGCTGCCAAGCATGTTCACCAGTACATTCGCCCTGAGTCTGCAGATAAAAGGTTATAGAAACCGGATGGTTCGTAAACCCACCCAGAACACCCAAAGAGCATCCCGTTTCCACACGTCACAGTTCTTTTCCTGAAAATTACGCCTTTCGGTAAGGGCATTCCTCCCTTTTGGTACCCATCTAGGTCTCAAACCACCCAAAACTAGAAGCGTCTCTTCCCTTTTCCACCCTGAATAGGTGAGAGGCCTTTAAATGAAATGACAGACAGAATGCTAGGTGTCAAAGTTAGCTAGGGATTTCTGCATAAAATCCGAAGAGATATATACGATACTAGCAAAAACAAACTAAGTTGGAGGGTTTGTTTGTGAAAAGAAGGTTGATTCTGGGTACAACGCTTCTTATAACATTGTTGTGCGTTACGTTTACAGTTTCTGATACCAGTACCGCGGTACCTCACTACATTGAATACTTTAATGATGGTCTCGACGGTTGGACGACGCGAATTGGCGGCTTTATTATTGACAATGGCCGGTTAACCGCCACTCACCAAGAGTACAACCTCATCACAACACATGAATGCACCTCCGTATATGGGTGGTGGAGTTTTGACGTATATCATGACATGGTTGACAACCACAGGGGTTGGTCTGTATTTTTTGTCGCTGATGGCTTCCATGTAAGTGGATATCCTCTAAATTCCTATGAATTAACGTATTATCGGACTGGACACGGGGTACCGGGTTCTGCCCCACCCCACGTATACGAACTAGCAAAACGAGTAGACGGCCTCAAACAAAATCCTCATGATGGGTATCTAGACTCGCATATTTCCAACGATTTAATCGAAACTGTACATGTAGATATCGTCCGCCGACATGACAACGGACACTTGTATGTTTGGCTCAACTATACGGGAAATGATCCCGAAACTGGCATCTTCTTCGACACCAACGAAACTACCCACACAACACCCCTCCCAACGACCTGCTCTTATTTTGCCATCAGCATGGATCATCAATATACCCAATGGATTGACAATATCTATGTGGATACTAATTCCAGTAGAGGTCCTCCACCTGGACCAGGAGATATCCCTGATCCTGACATCGTTGCTATTTTTCTCCTGGTGACACCGTGGGCCATTGGCCTAACTCTCGTGGTGGGTGGGTTTTTAGTGTGGCGACGACGTCAAAAGAAGGTGAAGATTACGCCGGGGGAGGAACTCAAGGACTCAAAGTAATCGCTAAGATCACAATTTTTGGTTTGTAGGTGGTTCAACGAGAAAGTGAATTGTACCGCTGAATATTTACCCTATTAGTGTGTAGGAGTGGTGCTTGGGTGTCTTGGTGGTATGAGTGGACCAAATTGATAAGGAACTTGTCATAGCGTTGATAGAAAACGGTCGGATTTCGTTCCATGCTTTAGCTC
>JAEOSV010000329.1 GCA_016840185.1 Candidatus Hermodarchaeota archaeon
AATGCTGAAGTCACAAAAGTCGAAGGTTTCGTTGGAAACTTCAAAGTTCAAGTCACTCAACGACCCCGGTTTGTCGAGATCGACAAATGTAATAGTTGTGGGGACTGCCTGAAAGTGTGCCCTGTCCTTGTCCCCAATAACTTTGATGCAAATCTTGGTTGGCGACACGCGATTTACATCCCATATCCCCAAGCTGTCCCAGCCGCCTACATGATTGATCCTGATCATTGCTTAGGACTTACCCCGAAAGAATGCATGATGTGTTTTGAAGCTTGTAACAAAGCGGGACAGGAAGCTATCATCCCCGAGGATACTGAAAAAATCCACGAGGTTGATATTGGTACAATCATTGTTGCCACAGGCTATGAGCCGTATGATCCGACACCTATTACTGAATATGGCTACGGAGTGTATCCCAATGTTATTACAGCCATGGAATTAGAACGCCTCATCAATGCAGCAGGACCTACCGAAGGCAAAGTCATTCGACCCTCAGACCAAACTAAACCACATAGTTTTGCCTTTATCCAGTGCGTTGGTAGTCGAGATGAAAGGAGCAATATCTACTGCTCAGGATTCTGTTGCATGTACACCATCAAAAACGCATTACTCCTACACGAGAAGTATCCCGACGCTGAAATCACCATCTATTACATGGATATTCGTACCAATTTCAAAGATTATGAAGAATTCTACCAACGTGCCCGTCGAGCCGGTATCCGCTTCCAACAAGGACGCCCAGCCAATATCACTGAAGACCCCCAAACCCGCAATCTTTCCGTCCCAGCCGAAGACATGGCAACCGGTAAATTCACTAAACGTGAATATGAGATGGTCATCCTCAGCACCGCTGCGGTACCCAGCAAAGGCACGCAAGATCTCGCCCGTGTTCTCAATGTCCCCGTTGGACCATCAGGCTTCTACATGGAAGCCCATCCTAAACTCAAACCGGTTGATGCTGCAACTGAAGGTGTCTTCTTCTGCGGATCTGCTCAGGGACCGAAAGATATCCCTGCCAGTGTTGCTCAAGGCAGTGCCGCGGCTTCAAGGGCCCTTCGAATTATCACCCAAGATGAATGGGAAATCGAACCCATAGTTGCGGTTGTAAACCCTGATCTCTGTCGTAGTGCTACTGGAAAATGCGGTATCTGCGTCTCACGGTGTGCCTATGGTGCCATTTCCGCAGAACCAGGTAAAGCGGCTGTTGTCACTCCAGCAAAATGCCATGGTTGTGGAACGTGCGTCGCCGAGTGCCCTGCAAATGCCATTGAACAATATCATTTCACCGATGCACAGCTAATGAATCAGATTCGTGCGCTTCTCAAGGATAATCCGGAAGACAAGATCTTTGCAATGTTATGTAACTGGTGTAGCTATGCAGGTGCAGACTTAGCAGGTATCAGTCGATACAATTATCCAACCAATGTTCGCGGGATTCGCGTGATGTGTTCTGGACGAATGTCTGACAAATTCATCTTGGAGGCGTTCCGTTTGGGTGCCGGAATGGTGCTCATGTCAGGTTGCCGGTTAACAGAAACCGGCAGTGACTGTCACTACATCAGTGGTAACGTTTGGGCTGAGAAACGCGCAATACGGATGTCCAAATACTTGGAACGCATCGGTATGGACCCACGACGCTTTCGGTTAGAATGGGTTTCAGCAGCTGAAGGTGACAAGTGGGCTGCCGTGACCACAGAAATGGCAGAGCAGCTCAAAGAAATGGGTCGCGATTTTATCCTTGAGGAAAATACTCGTTTACGTCCTGTGATTAAAGAACGGCTTGCAAAGTTGAAGAAGAAAGAAAAACCAAAACCAAAACCAAAACCAAAGGCTAAGAAGAAACCAAAGGCGAAAACAGCAAAGGTGAAGTCTAAATGAATGTGGACAATCATCTTGAAGAAATTTCATCAAAACTCGCTAAACGGGTTGACACGAAAAGCTGTTTTGCGTGTGGGACATGTGTTGCGGCCTGCCCTGTATCTCGGTTGACGGGATCTGAAACATATCATCCACGACGTGTTGTCAAGGCTACCCTTGAAGGGGAAGCCGGTGCCTTGCTTGAAGAGCCGACTTTATGGTTATGTACAAGTTGTCATGCGTGTATGGAACATTGTCCGCAAAAAGTACCAGTCTCGGAATTAATTAAAGATTTACAGAACCTTGCTAGCTCTATGGGTCTAACACCGGATGATATTGTGTCAGAAGTGGAAAACATCCTGGCAACAGGGTGGGCACTGGCTCCGAGTGACCAAGCGAACAAAAAGCGTTCTGAGTTGGGACTTCCTCCCATCCCATTGAATAAACGAGGTAGCAAGGATTTACAAAAGATTGCAAAAGCCACCGATCTTCTTGAACGTCTTGAGAAGGTGAAACAACGCAAACTGGAAGAAGCCCAGGCTTCTGAGGTAGCTGAAGAGGGAGGCGAAACCTGATGAATGATTCAACTTGGGCTCTCTATATGGGTTGTGTGATTCCGAATCGGCTTCCATATATGGAGCTGGCAATGCGGGAAACTTTACAGCATTTTGAAATTGAATCACATGATATCGAAGGATTTAGTTGTTGTCCCAATCCCCTTACACTTCCGCATATTGACCACCATGCGTCCTTAGCGATTTCTGCGAGAAATCTAGCCATTGCCGAAGAGCAGGGGATGGATATACTTACTCCCTGTAATGGATGTTTTGAAATGTTGAAGGGCACCGCGGTTTGCCTTCAAGATGACAAGGAACTTCGGAAGGAAATTAACACGGTTCTTGCGAAAACCGGGTATGAGTACAAAGGAACCGTCAAAGTGAAACACTTCATCCAGCTCCTATTCGAGGATATTGGTTTGGGAACCATTGCTGAATCAGTTGTTCATCCCCTCACCAATCTAACAGCAGCTGTTCATGTTGGGTGTCATATTTTGCGACCGAGTAACCTGCTAAACGTCGATGACGCTCAACGACCGACCATTCTCCATCAATTGGTTCGTGCCCTTGGTGCAAAGACTGTCCAATTTCCAGACGAAATGGATTGCTGCGGTTATGGAACTCGTCCCGCTGATCGTGATCTTGCATTAAAAATGACGGGCATCAAGCTTGAAAACATGAAACGAGCTGGTGCTGAAGCCCTTGTCCTTATCTGTCCCGCCTGCACTCTCCAATTCGATTTAATGCAACGGCTCGCATTACGCAATTCTGAGGATAAAACCCCTTTACCAGTTTTTTACTACCCTGAACTCCTTAACATAGCAGTTGGAATTCCCAGTGAAAAACTCGGGTTCAGTCAACATCGAGTCAAAGTTGATCCAATTCTCGCTAAGCTGGAATGACTTCAGACCTGACGTTGTTTAGGGAACGGGAAACAGCACAGGAAAGAAGGGCACGAGCCACGCATATAAAAAGAATAATCCCAGGGCTAAGAGGGCTGAGACGGGTACAGTCAAAACAGAAGCTATCGCAATTTTCTTCACAGCACTTCCTCCGATGGGAGTACGATTTGCAAGTCCAACACCAATTACGGCTGTTACCAGAACATGAGTCCCTGAAAGGGGAAGACCCATCAGGGTACCAATTAACATCACAAGAGCCACACCCGTTTCAGCTGCAAAACTTGAACTCGGTCGAAGTTCCGTGACTTCTCTTCCTACCGTTTCAACCACACGACGCCCAATTAGAAACAACCCTATGGCCATTCCGGCTCCACCAAGTAATAAAAACCATCGAATCATGGGAATGCCAAAAACAACTTCTGTTGGATCGGGAAATGCCATTACAAGAATCCCCACCGCTTTTGATACGTCATTCCCACCTCGACTCAGAGCCGTAATGACCACTACGACCAATAAACCAATTGAAAAAAACCGTTCAAAGCGCTGGACCTGTTCTAAACCAGTTGCACGTGGTAAGATGGCCTTGCGAATGAGGAATTGAATACCATATGCTATGGTTAATCCAAACAATGGACTCAAAAACCAACCCAGTACGATTATCCCGATTTCTTGCCAGTTGATGACTGGAGTAACTAGTACTATCTGTAACCAGAGACCAATTCCCAAAATGCATCCAACTATGCTGTGCGTTGTTGAGATGGGATACCCTCGTAATGAAATCAGCAGCAGCCAAACGGTCATCGAAATTGCAATAACGATAACAATATCGAGTGGTAGGTCAATCAACAACATGTCCTGCCCGATGGTCTTTGAAACTCCTACGCCAAGGAGTTGGGCACCAATAACGACCAGAAACCCCCCAAGAAGGACTGCGGCATTTAGTGTCATGACTTTTGCGCCAACGACGCTTGCCACGGTTTCGTCATTTGCTCCAATTGCTACGGCAACAATGAAAACTAAGACGATCAGGAAAAGGACGGCAACTAAAAGATCTGTGGACATGTTTGGACGGACTCCGGATAGTCTTAGTGGGTGAATTCGGCTTATTGGATTTGGAACTATATTCTCTATAGACTCTATAGTCTAGGTAAAAACCGACTCCACCCAAAAGAATCTTACGCTTTGAAAATATATTTTCTCATACACTTTCGGATGGGAGGAACACTCAATGCAAGCAAGCATTGCTCTAGAAATGCGTGAAATGTTAACCAAATGGGGCGCCGATCTCGTTGGGTTTGCCCCAGTTGATCGATTTGACCGCTATCCCCTCGAAACTCGACCCACCTTTTCTTTTCCAGAAGCCCGCTCGGTCATTGTAATTGGCATTCAAATGGTTGACCCCCTCATGGATTTATGGCTCCATGCACCTCCAACAACTGGAGTTGGTCGGGCTTCAACAGGTCGATCGTTTGAAGATGAAATTTTGAAAGCTATTGGGTATCGCTTCGTTCTGAGTATGTATCGCCGTGGCTTCAGTGCACGACTTCTCCCTTATGGCCCCACACCAGATGATGATAAAAAGGGTTTCATTTACCTTAAAGAGGCGGCGGTGTTAGCGGGCTTGGGCGTCATTGGGAAGAATAACCTATTACTGACACCAGAATTCGGTCCTCGGGTTCGTCTGCGAGCCATCGCCATTGGAAAAGAACTTCCCCCGAGCCGGGTGTTTACAGAAAATCCTTGGTGTGAAGAATGTGATCGCTGCATAACTGCCTGTCCAGTCAATGCCTTAGATGGCGGGAAATACGACCGTGAAAAATGTATGACCAGTCCCTTTCACAAACGAAGTCTTTCTCCAGGAGCCGAACTTTGGTGCACTCGCTGTTCCTGTGTGTGTCCCGTTGGTAGTCGGGTACCATGTGACGACACACTTAAGATTTCGCCACTTTAACGACACAGGTGAGGTTTTAAGTACCCCTTGTGCTGAAGAAATCCTGCTCCTTGGAGGTTTTCGTGTGACCCAGCATGACTTGATTGTCGTTGGTGCCGGGCCAGCTGGTGCCCATCTTGCGACACGTGCAGCTCAACTTGGACTCGACGTGTTGCTTCTAGAACGCTTGTCCCGTGATCGGGTTGGTGACAAAGTGTGTGGTGAAGGCATCGCGCTCCATCACCTCAAAAATGCAGGAATTCCCTACCCTCGGGGAAAGGAACTCGGGAACACCATCGACGGCATTGATATCTATCCCCCAAGCATGGCAAATTATATCACTATTAGTCAACGAGTCGAAGGTGAACCCTGTGATGGCTGGACCATCGACCGAATTCATTTTGGACAACGGCTCCTCGGTTACGCAGAAAAAGCAGGGGCAAAAATCCAAGATCATGCCCATGTTCTCGAACCCATTTTTGATAACGGTACTGTCATCGGCGTCAAATACAAAGACACAACTACAAAAGCCATGAAGAAAGCCAAGGCAAAGGTCACAGTAGACGCGAGCGGTATGTCCGCAAGCCTTCGACGTAAAATGAAAGATCCTCTGATCGAACAGACCATCGCCTTAAAGGATCAAGCAGTCTGCTATCGGGAAATCTTAGAACTTAATGAACCCTTTGAACCTGCAGACCGCTGCTGGATCATCATGGATAATCGCTATAGTCCTGGAGGCTACATTTGGATTTTCCCACGTGGTGGCAACATTGCCAACGTTGGTCTCGGCACCCAAGGAGGTTTAGGCCATAGACCCAAAGAACTCTATAAACAATTCCTCACAACGAATCCCATCTTTAAAGATGCCAAAGTCATTCACGGGGGAGGCGGTGCTGCTCCAATTCGACGACCACTCTGGAGTTATGTTGCAAATGGCATCGTTTTCATTGGTGACAGTGGATGTCATGTAAATCCCATCCATGGCGGTGGCATCGGATCTGCCATTGAAGCTGGACATGTTGTAGCACCAATTATCAAACAGGCAATCGAAACGAATGACGTCTCAACTGCAGGGCTCTGGTCGTTCAACGTCGAATATAACCGTAAGCACTATGGACAGAAAATCGCCTCGTTGGATATCATGCGTCATCTCCTTCAAGAGGTAGGAAATGACGAATTTGATTATGTCATTAATCATCGGATTCTCACAACGGAGGATTTGCTTCGAGCAAATGCAGGTGAAGGTATCGAATTATCAGCTCTCGATAAAGCAGGGCGTTTGTTACGGGGTCTAAGAAAACTTGGACTTCTTCGACGAATCCAAAGTGTATCAAAGGCTATGAGTGCGATGTTATCGCTTTATCAGAATTTCCCTGAATCAATTGCTCTCTTTGAACCATGGAAACAACAAGTCATACAACTCTACCACGGTTTAGGCTTTTCACCCTAATTATACGAATTGTGAAAGCAAGATTCGCTACGCTTTTTATTACCCTTAGCATAAGAGTAGATTAGATTCATCCTTCAGGGACAGAAGAAAATTAGTTGAGGGTAAATCATGGATCCTCCAATTGTCATTGATGCACATACCCGACACGTTGCACGAGTAATGTTTACACCAGATAATACGGCTATGCTTTCTGCGGGTATGGATAATTTGGTCCAAGTGTGGGCGTTAAAAGATTGGACGCAACTCCACACCTTCTTTGGTCACACAAACAGTGTAAATGGTTTAGCCATGACGCCGACTGGTGATTTTTTAGTGACTGGCTCAACTGACACTACAGTGAAGGTATGGCAATATCCTTCGGGGATTGTTGAACACAATCTGAGTGGTCATAAAAAAACAGTAGCAAATGTGGCCGTCTCACCAGATGGTGAGTTCATCGCCTCCGGATCATATGATGGTCTTGTAAAAATCTGGAATCTAATTTCTGGTGAAGAAATCTTTTCCTTATCGGAGATTGGCAGGAATATCGGGTCGGTTGCCTTTTCTCCAGACGGGAAATCCTTAGTTGCAGGCGGTTTGGGTGATGATATTTACCTATGGGAATTCCCCTCGGGTGAGCTAATTCGACAAATCAAGGGACACGAGACCGCTGTCAACGCGCTTGCATTTTCACCCAATGGTGAATGGCTCGGTTCCATAGGATACGAGGAAACCCTCAAAGTATGGTCTACAAAAACTTGGGAACCCGTTCAATCCTTTACACTTGAATCACGGGCCAGCGATCTTACCTTTACTTCAGACAGCAAGAAGGTGGCTGCAGTAATTGATTATGGCGTTCGCATGTGGTCGCTTCGAACCGGAGACCTCGACAAACAGTATGAATTGCCAGTGAAAGGTGTGTATACAGTGGCCATCTCTCCCAAGCGGCGATGGATGGCCGTGGGATCAGCAGACGGCAAAGTACGCATCTGGGAAATTCGAAAAACTAAGAAGTCAACCTAATTCTCACTTCAAACATTAGGATGAAGTGACAGAGGATTTCACCTTTCTTCTCCGAAAAAACAAGAAGGCTCATCGGATCCGTTTTCTGGAACTACCCACTTCTAATTTTGGATTGACGTTCGGTTCCTACGTCATCGACGGACCCTGCCAAACATGGGTTGCAACATCCCATCTTACGGGCTAGACGTTTAGAATCTTCGTCTAACTACTAATCACTATGCTAGTAAATAGGGGCCAACAAAAACAGATGTTGGCCTTCCCTGATGCTTCCCAGGCATCTGCTGCTGTTACTAATCGGAAAAGGAGCGAGGGCGTCGGAGGTTAAGCGGCGCCCTCCGCCAAGAGGCAAACGCCAAGAGTATGCCTAATTTAGAATCGTTAGTAACAGTTAGTTAAGGGTATAGCCTGCTTTTTATAGCGCTGGTGTATTGAAAGGCACATCTCAGCCCCTCTTCTTCTAAGGTATTAGGGCTAAGCTAGACTGCTTCTAAGTGTTTTCAAGGAATTTTGTAGAGTTGGTCGAACATCAGTCCAACTCAAAGCAACCAAAAGTGAGAATCCCACATAGGATGCACCGAACCACCGCCAAATTGCATAATCCATCCAGTACATAGCAAAATTGTTAATGTGTGTAGTTGCAGCAAAAATGACGGGAATAATCCAAAGTATAATCGCAAGGCATAGAAGAGCGATGGGGGGTGTCTGGCGTTTCTGAATCAGTTTGATTACCCACCATGTGATTGTCCCCCACACTAAGACACCCTGAAAAACCAAGATGGCATAGAATAATGGAAGGGAAAGAAAAGCGGGGACTGGATTCGCAGGATAATAACCATTGAATGTTACAGGGGCAAATACATTGTACGATAAAGCACCGAATCCAAACCAGAGAAATGTACCTAGGTTCTGAAAGAATTCGGGAAGGCTAGCGGTAAGCATCATTGATGGATCTGGAATGGGTTGAGCTATGATTGTGTGTACAAGATAGAACCCAACGGCGACAATATTGCTACCAATCACGATTCCTACTGATCGCCATTGACGCCGAACTATGTAAAACACAAGAATCGCTGGAAGAGCGAATAAGAAGGTTTCTTTGATAAGAAATGCAATGGCGATGAATCCACCTGCTAGCCACGGGTGATCTGTCCATGCCCAATATACTGCCAGAATAACAAAAGGCATGGCGAATAATGCAATTTGAAAGAGTGGAATGACGTTAAAGAAAAACGCGTATTGGACAAAGGTTGCGGCTAAAGCGGCCCAACCGGACCCTGTTATCTCATTGATTACCCAAAAAGTTAGCACCAGGTTGAGGGCTGCTATTACCACACAGAGAAAGCTTAGTGGAAAGACAAACCCCGGTCCTGCCCAGCCGGTTAAGAATACAACTGGGTAAAAGACCAATGGGGTACGATAAATCCGGAGGTCTCCCAGGTCGCCAGTGACTAAAGCTGCGTGTCGCCATGCAGTATAGAAGTCTTCTCCGTTAAGCATGTAATAGATGACAGTTTTGTGCATCATATCGTCGTCAAGGGCCACTCGCGGAACAAAGTCGATTCCCCAAGAATGCGAGAGGAAAACAGCCCAAATGATACTACAGATTGAAAGGAAGACAATGAAGGCTGCTACTCCTTCTCGACGAAGGAGATCGGAAATGGATGGCACAGAGATTTCGTCACCTAATCTAACAGAGTCTAATTTCCTCTATTAGTAAGGCAATCATTCAAAAGATTTCGGCTTCAAACCAAAATTAAGTGTGAGAGCATTGGGAACAATCTTGTGAGGTTTCCGCCCCACAAACAGCACATGAATCTCTAACCTGTTGGCAGATTCCACATACATCCTGAGTTATCTGGTCATCTTTCAGGGAACCAGAACCGATCTTTTTAGCTAGCTCGTCGACAGCATCTTGGATGTGTTGTCCTAATACTACCGATGAACCACGTTCGCCTTTCATATAATGGGAAATTGTGGCTTCTGTAGTTCCCAAAATTTTGGAAACTTGGACTTGCG
>JAEOSV010000054.1 GCA_016840185.1 Candidatus Hermodarchaeota archaeon
AATCCCCCAAAGTTGTCCCTTGGCTGACTTCTCTTCTTCTTGTTCATACCAATCAACGTAAGTTTCTAAATCTTCAGGGGTGGCGTCATCAAGCTCTTTTCCATTAGCGAATTTTTTCAGATATGCCTCATAACTCCGGACGATACGCGTAACATTTTCGACAGTATGTGGTTTTCGCCCACCCCGTTTTAGAAACGTCTGAAATCCTTCTTCATCCAATCCCTAATCACCGACCACTTGCCTCTGTTATTACGGTCTAGTCTTATATTTTTTCACTTGAGTTTATTCTCATCTAATTATTAGTTCATCTTGTTTGGTGAAGTGGTAATTCGGTTGGTCTCGGAGCCGTTGACACTGGACGTTCCAGCACACCGAGTACCAAATACAACTCATGAAGTTGCAAAGAAGCGTGTTTAGTTATCCGGCCAAGTATCCGGATGAGTGCTAAAAGGTAAATTGTATTCAATGGACATAACAAAAGAATGAGAATGAAATTAGACCAGAGTAGCTGGTGGTAGGGGATGAAATAGAACGGAGTGATTGCAATCATAAAGGGCTCAGGAATGACCTCTTCATTAGTTCTAGATGAGTGGGCGATTCGGAGATGTAAGAGGTTTATTCGTGTTGCCGTGGTTTCGTTAACTGCCATAACATGAATATTGCCACTCCCGCTTGCTTCAAATACTAAATGTTGAATCGGAACACGTGCTTCGGGGAGGGAGTTGAAGTGATAGATGTAGAAGGTAAACCAGCATCGCTGCGGATTGGGGTTTGAAATGGAAATCTGTTGGGGTGCAACATACACAACATAAAGCCCATCTGAAAGGCCAACTAGGCTAAGTGATGCATCCCATGACTTTTCTCGAGTAGGTGTTACAGACTGAGTCAGATCTATCTTGTTGTGGTCAATGCGTCGAAGGCTGCAGAAAATTTGATTGGTTGGGTGTTCAGTGATAATTGTTAAATTTAATTCATTTTTAATCAGATCGAAGTTCTGAACTCCCTGTATGCGGGCATGGATGTTTCCAAGGTTGTATTGAATGAATGGAGATTGATTGGTAGTGATGACATAGTAGCTTTGTCGGCCTTTGATCCGCTGGTTGAAATACATTTTTTGGGCACAATAGATTGGCCAGTTCTTATCTCCCCATACTGGTGGTGCCTCGTATCCTGTGCGACTGGTAATGAAATAGTTGACTCCTTCGGGAGCATAAAGCAGGGCGTCTTCGGGGAATTGTCCTTCGAGGGCTTGGATGGATTGGAGATCTTGAGGAGAGATGTAAGGATGGATTTCTGTCGTTGCCACATAATAGAAGTTAGGAATGGCAAGGCCTGCCAAAAAGACCACGATGAGAACGGTTAGGATATAACGTGTTTTGGGTCGTTGATGTACTCCAAAAGTACGAAACGTGTAATTGAGACCAGAAGCGATTCTATCCATAAGGGGAATGAGACTAAGCCCTAAAATCAGATACAAGGGGATAAAGTTCATCATGATGAAGCGGATGAGCCACGTCCCCAAGACAAATCCGATGAGAAGGTTAGTGATGAGAAGGACAAGAACGAGTCGGTCAGCCATACGGTTTCGCTTCAAGAGGAAGATAGCACCCAGTATGGTGAGTACAAGAATAATCGAAACATAGGTGGTATGGAACCAATCGAAAACTGTAATCGTTGAAGGGCTGGATGATTGGGCTATTCCAAGAAAGTTGAGTAATGCTCCCATCGTATCGACACTGGTTGAATAGTATGCGGCTTTCAGCAATGAGCTAGACGTGTACCAGGTTTCACCCGCGGGTATGAGCAAATCAAATGATACATACAAACCCAAAAAGAAAATGCCGGACAATGCAATGGGGAGAACGAATTTCCTGATATGGCTTAGGGTCTGTCGTTGTTGGAGTTGTTTCAAGGTTTCATACCCGACAAAGGCAATAATTGCAGCAAACAACCAAGCCACGGTCATAAGATGGCTTAATACAGTCAGTGTACCCATGATGACAAAGACAGCCAAATCCGCAGCATGATATCCCTTCGCTATGAACCGATACAAGAACGCGACTGCAAACGGAAGAAAGGCTAGGGCTGCTTCATTTTTCACCAAACTCGTGGCTGCATGAAACATAAACACGTCAAAGGCAGTGAGAAGCCCCGCAATGAGCCCAGCTCGATAATCACCCTCACTAAGAGTATATCCTGCATAGAACATTCCCACCGTCAGCATTCCAGCAAAGAAAGCCGAAGTGAGCTTCACTCCAACAATGACATTCCCCCCTAAGGCTAGTGCAAACAAGGCAGCAACAACAAAGGAGAAAATTGGCGCATCGTAGTAGAGGGTTCCCTCTGTCAGTAATGAAGTGACGTTAATCGTATAATATGCGCCATCAATACCGACTTCAATCGGATGCACAAGAGTTGCCAAAAAACGGGATATTACAACAAATAGGAATAGGGCTAGGGCGATGAACAGGCTCAGTTTCGAGCTGTTATTCGGACAAAGCTCCTCTTCTGACAAGGAGTGCCACCCATTATCGGTTATTACAGTCTACATCGTATTAATCCGTAACGGACTTTTAAATCTCAGTACTCCGGTCCAAACTAAAGTCAAATTGAGACACATGCAAATGAAACCCCGTGACGGGTTTAGAGTAACTCTTTGAGTGCTTGAATGTTGAAATCTAAATCTTCAACAAGCAACTGAAATTGATCACTTAGCTCAGGGAGAAAATCGATTTTTTTCGATGCAGTCAAAAGGTAGGTTCTCATGTTCTCCTCATTGGTGACCAAAACTGTAATCACTTGCATGGCATTCATTTCGGGGGTAATTGTGACGTCAGTCTCATAGTCTTCTCGATTGAATCCATGAATCGGTTCAAGAATCATTTCCGTGACAAGTTCTGTACGGAAGCGTTGAAGACGTTTTTTCCGTTTCTTATGGCTCTTTTGCAAGGTTTCGACGACCTCAAGGAGTTTGGCATCGTTGAACGTTTCCAGAACTTGAGAGTAGTAGGTGTGGGATTGTGAGTCCAATTCGATTGCAAAGGTGATTACAGCACTTGTTGTTCCTAGTTCCATGACAATCCCTCAGTACTTGACACTAAAACCATCGAGTGATGACGACTTTGTTCTCTGTGAAAAAGTCCACAGCGTCTTTCCCTTGACCATGTAAATCTCCGAAGAAGGAATCTTTCATACCGGAAAATGGAAATGAAGCAATGGGTGCAACGACACCGATGTTGATGCCGATATTTCCAGCACGTACACGGTATTGGTACTCTCGGGCCCACTTGCCGCTTGATGTGAAAATCGAAGAAGCATTTCCATGGGGATTTTGGTGGATGATGTCGATTGCCTCATCTAAATCTTTGACATGAATAATTGACATCACGGGTCCAAAGATTTCTTCATTTGCAATCGTCATTTCAGGAGTGACTTTGTCAAAGATTGAAGGGCCAATGAAATATCCCTTTGGATAGTCAGGCACCGTTACTTTGCGGCCATCGAGAATGAGTTTTGCGCCCTCTTTGATACCCAGTTCAATGTATTTCTTAACTCGTTCAAGGGCTGCTTCTGTTGCCAGGGGTCCCATGTGGACACCTTCGTTTAATCCGTTCCCAACTACTAACCGTTTAGTTGCCTTTAGAACAGCCTCCTTAATCGGTTCGTACACATCACCAACAGCTAGGAGTACCGCACCGCTAAGACAGCGCTGTCCTGAGTTGCCAAAGAACGAACCCATGAGATTTGGCACTGTCCTCTCAATATTTGCATCTGGCATGATTGTCAAGTAATTCTTGGCACCTGCCTGGGCTTGGGCTCGCTTTGTGTGTTCGCCACACATCTTGTATAGGAGTCTGCCAATTTTTGTAGAGCCTACGAAGGACATCCCCACGGTATCGGGGCTCTCGATTAACGTATTCACAGCGGTGGGTCCACCATGCACCAGGTTCAGAACACCCTTTGGAAATCCAACCTCATCGACGAGTTCAAACTGTTTAGCTTGACTCATTGGTTTGAGTTCAGAAGGTTTCACAATGTAGGTATTCCCACAGGCAATCGCATACGGCCAGAACCAGCTCGGAACCATTCCAGGGAAATTAAAAGGAGCAACGCAGAAGAACACACCCAACGGCTGCTTAATCAGGACCTCATCAATCCCGCTCGCGATATCTTCAAAATTATATCCCATCTGAAGATGCGGAATTGCAGCTGCCGCTTCAACATTTTCAATTGTTCGACGGAATTCTCCTCGAGCTTCATCGATGATTTTACCGTGCTCGATTGTGATCACTTTTGATAATTCTTCAAAGTTTTCTTCAATCAAATCACGGAATTGGAAAAGATAACGAATTCGTGTTTGCGCCGGTGTGGATCTCCACTTCCAGAAAGCTGCCTTCGCTGCAGCAATCGCCTTTTGGGTTTCTTCGGCAGTGGACATCGGAACCTTAGCAAGTACTTCGCCAGAAACTGGGTTAATGACATCTCGGGTTTCTTTCGCCTTGGATTCAACCCAGCGTCCATTAATATAATTTTTTAGCACTTCGCCCTTCATTGTTAGAGCTCCTCAACACTCTCATCATAAACCAAAGCGGGGTTTAAAATTCTACCCTTGTTTCGAAGGTTTATACTCCTCATTACTGGCTTCGTTGGTCATGACGCTCCGAAATAAAATGTTGGAAATTTCAGACCAGCCAATTAGACGATCTTTTGTGAAGGAGAAAACGCTGAAAGTAACTGTGATTTTATGTCTCTGTATTTAAACTAAGGTTAGTAAAACATATAAACAAGTATCTAAGGTAATGTCGGAAATCCGCAACCCCCCTAACAGGACTCAGCGGAGAAGGTGTACTCATTGGGAGACAACCAATACCAGCATGTTGATTTGAATTTCCATCACATTGTGGTCGAAGGTTCACACTATGAGGTTGGTACTCAACTGGCTGGCTTTCTTAAACAGGAACCTAACGCTAAGCAATTTTTCAACCCAGTGAAAACCAATCTTAAACGGCTAGGGTTTTCCGATTTCAACACGTTATGGGAATATTGTGAAGAATGCTCACCAGGGCTGACCGATGAAATTCAAGGTTTTGCTGATGGCATGGGTGTCAAGCCGGATCAACTGCCGTTCTGGAATTGGACCTTTAGCCCATCTCTAGGGGGCGAGTGTAGCCAACTCGCACTCCTTTCACCTGCAACCAAAGGTCACGATATAGTCGTTGGACGTAGTTATGAATGGAATCACAAAGAAGAGGACATGAAACTGTTCACCACGCGTGTCAAAGGGAAAGCAAATCATATCGGTTTTTCATGTTTGTACTTTGGTCGTCATGATGGGATGAATGAGCATGGTTTGGTTGTCTCGATGACTGGTGGTGGCATCTTTGGAGTGCCTTTCAAGCACCGGGGTCCCATGTTCTGGCTCCCCATCCGAACCTTACTTGATCAATGCACGTCGGTTGACAATGCACTGGAATGCCTAACAACGCTGCCTTTGACTGGTTATCTGACCCTTATGTTTGTTGATAAACATGATAACCTGGCGTTCGTCGAAGTTGCTGACGGGGTTCTTAGTGTGAGTCGATTGACACCACAGGATGAAGAAACCTTTGGGTTTTCGGTGAATCATTTTCGGCTTCCAGATATGCAAGATTACAACAAGATGAACGTTGGAATCATATCCCACTCTAAGGTCCGTGAATCACTCATCACGAAATGGTATCATGCTCATGGTCCTGAAGTTACAAAAAACGATGTGAAGTCCCTGATGGCATCAGAGCACCCTCTTGGATTATGCAATCATTTCTACAATGATGGATTCGGTACCCTGTGGTCCATGATTTTCAATGTGACAAAAGGAGTAGTAGATGTGTGCTTCAGTGCACCCACACACAACAAGTATCATACATTCGGGTTGGATGATCCTGTAGGGATTACTGAATATCCAACCAAAGTACCTATCAATCTACGACCTCTCCCAATATAATCGGTCGAATTAATTCGTTCACACGTAATTCCACTAGAGAATCCCGATCAGTTCTTCTAGTGTCTGTAGACCCTTTGCTTCGGCTTCCTTTGTTCCTTTCAAAATATCGATGCATGTTTGGGTGCGGTCATT
>JAEOSV010000004.1 GCA_016840185.1 Candidatus Hermodarchaeota archaeon
AAGTTACTGGTATCCGTTCTTCACAGGGCACCATTCAGGCAGAAAAAGTCGTTGTTGCCGTAGGTCCTTGGACCAATTCGTTACTGGATCCTGTCGGTATTCCCAGTTATGTGAAGGCCAAGAAACGGCAACTCTTCATTGTTGCCGCAAGCGACAACCCACCCCTTGAAGAGTTGCTCTTTGCCAAAGATTTCAGCAATACTGGTTTTATTCCCTTCACGATTCTCCCCTCTGGTGGTGTCTATGTACGCGGTGTCCCTGAAGAGAAATCATTCTGGATTGGGTGTGCCGACAAAGTGGGTCGCTCATACAAGTACAACATGGAAGACGACGACTACAATGCCGAACGCACCTACTATGAACAAAGCATCTACCCTGTCCTCAGCAAATACTTCCCCGCCTTTGCTAACCTCCGTCCAACGAATATGTGGGCTGGCGCCTATGCTTATTCAGTCGATGCAATTCCACTTGTATATGAACACTCAGGAGTCATTGTCGTAACAGGGGCCAGTGGATCAGGGATTATGAAAGCCGATGCTATAGCCCGGATGGCTGATGCCCTTTACCGAGGTGAATCCGATGCAGAATTGTATGGAGGGCGCACAATTCCTGCCACGTCACTTGGACTCACCCATCGGAAAGTAGAAAGGGAAAATGTCCTAATTTAGCCCAAATTGATATCTTGCCGTGTTGGTGAACCGATGAAAGAACTGTTTCTTGTACGACATGGTGAACCAGAGCATCATGTCAAAGGGTGGACCGGAGGTTGGACCAACACCTCTCTCACAGAATTAGGTCAAAAACAAGCCCAACTAACAGGTCACCAATTAAAAGATTTGATTAATGATTGTCCCGTCGGATTATATTCGAGTGATTTGGATCGTGCAACTCAAACTGCCCAAATAATTGGTTCAATTCTTGCTGTCAATCCCATTATTGATGAAGCACTGCGGGATTTGAATTGGGGTATCGCAAAGGATATGCCTCTTGATGAAGCTCGAAAATTAGAGTTGGAAAAAACTGAACCACTAGTTGATTGGGTTCCGTTTCCAGAAGCTGAGAGTTGGCGAATGCTCCATCAGCGGTTAGTACCGTTTCTGGAAAAAATACACAGAGGTAGATTCGAAACGGTATTGTTAGTTAGCCATGCAAACGTGATTGAAGAATGCATCTTTTGGTGGCTTGAGTTTTCTATTGAAAAGCGTCGTGAGATTTCCTTTAATACTGCTCTGTGTAGTCTTTCCCATCTCAAATTGAACGATTGGCACCAAAAAACAGTCGCTTTCCTTAATCGGGTTGACCATCTGCAATCTCTCTCTACTTAGAGGTGGTCGGTTTTCGACATATTCCTCGAAGTTCTGTCGATGTTGTGCGTTACCGCAATCTTTTTAGGAATCACATCGGTTTTGACCTTCTATCCTCATTGAGGGTGACAAACTGTGCGTCGCCAATACTTAGGTCTCTCGCTACTCGGTGTCTTACTGTCCTTAACGCTACTGCCACCACTATTCGGATCCATGTCCGTGGGTCCGGTAATAGTTAACGCTGCCCCTCCCACGCCTGGGCCTTTTGATTTGAACGCTACAACGCCTCTCGTTTCCTTCGAAGCCTATACGCCTGCTAATCCTGAAGGGAATTCATCTCTACTGAGTATCCTCGTCTTCTTAGTAAATGCGTCAGATATTGGTGAATGCAAAGATGGTGATCTTACAGTCCATGAGTTCAGAGTCCACAACGCCACCGATGAGGTTCTCATGTTTAATGACACACTCGAATATATTCCCGGCAAAGGCTGGACCGTTGAGCATTATGAGTTGCTACCCACTGGGTTACCGGTGGGTAATAATTACAAGGTGCGCTGTTACTTTGAACGGGATACAGGAACTGAAATCTGGACAAATCTGACCCAGTGGTCAATCCCATTCACATATCATCATTCCATCACATTAGCGATTCCAGACTATACCTACATTGGTGACACATCAGACACCATTGATGTCTCAATTGAACATATTACCAGTTCAATCTGGGGAACGCTCATCGACGCGAACACTACCCTCATTTTTCTAAATGCTGATAATACCACAGATATTACGCTCTTTGAAAATAGGTTGGTCTATAATATCTCCTCCACCTATTGGGAAGTTGACGAATTGAATATCTCAGTTCTAGTTCCCGGACAATCCTACAAGATTCGAGGTTCGGCCAATTACTCTTTGGTTTCACCATTTCATGAAGGAGATGGAGGGGTCTCAGATGCGTTTACGTTCAAAGGCCCTTATCTCCGAGTCGCCCAACCTAGCATCATCTATGTCGGTCGAGATATTCAAACACTAAATATCACGGTCGACTGGGTGTGGCACTCTGTCTTTGGGTACTTAGATGATACTGAAGTAACCCTCTCCAACTTCAGCATTAGCTTAGCATTTGGAACCACGGGAATCATCATCAATGGATCTTTACTCTGGAATGGCACCGGGTCAAATTGGTACTTTGCCCCGTTCAATGTCAGCTATTATGTGGACCAAGGTGACTTGGTTATTGGAGATACATACAACGTTACCGCGTTCTTCATCGCACCGGAACAAAGTGGTCGACCATCTGTGAATAACACGAGTCCCTTTTCAGATTCGTTTCTCATCGACTTTACACCTCCGAGTATTGATGATATCTTCTTGAATCCCGATTCCCCCCAAGATGATCAATGGGTGGTTGTCACTGGTGAAATCTCCGATGATGCACTGATTGATACTGTGATCTTGAGCTATCAGAATGGCTCACAGTGGATTAACGTAACCATGCAAGGGCTACAAGGGAAGCTCGCAAACTTCTCCGCAGCAATTCCTCCATTTCCAGAACGAACCGTTGTTCAATATCGGATTTATGTCAACGACACACAGAATGCGTGGAACAATTCCATGGTTCAATACACGGTTGCAGATACTGCCCCGGTGATTTCCTTTATCAGCTACCTTCCCCAGAACCCTACAACCGCCAATCATGTTACCATCAATGCCACCGTAACGGATGGCACAGGTCTAACCTCAGTACAACTTCAGTATTCGTATGACGGGATCAATTGGATTGCCCCTCAAGACATGACGAGTTTAGGCAATGATATCTATCAAATTGCTCTCCCACCCTACCCACAAACGCTACCGAGCCTTGAATTCCGTTCAGTCATATTCAGGATAAGCGCAACGGATGTCTATGACAATGTAAGAGATTCGGCCAACCAAGCCTATCAGGTTCATGGAACCCTTCCAGCGCTGGATCCTGCCACTTCACTCCTCATTATCGCAGTGATTGGACTAACAGGGGTCGTTCTAATCATCCTATACAAAGTATATGAACGCTATTAGCCGTGATATCTTCACTTAAAAGAGGTATCTCGGTTCTTTTCCCTTTTAATGAGCACTTGTAACCATTGGCTATTACGCAATTTCAGCCCAAATTCAAATCAAGGGCACAAAACCTTTTTAATAATCAAAACGGATTTTTGTTTAAGGCAGAGCAGGTGTGAAAGCAGGGGGAAAGACCACTCTGTATAACGCTTCTCTGCGTAAGGTGAACGCCTGTGATTGTACTCGAATATCAAGATGGAACATTAGTCGAATCCAAACAGGGATCCGGGAACATCCGCTGTGAAGTAGATAAAACCGGCAAGAAAATCCGAATGATCATGCCTCAGGGTACTGGCCTTGTTGAACGCCGAACCGCTTTACGACTGGCTGACACCGTTGCGCGGAGTGGATATCTCCTTTCAACCGGCGAACGCGTCGGTCAAGGATATAATCTCGTCATCGATGAGAAAGGCACAGCAGTTCCAGATCGACTCAAACAGAGTCCACGAGTCAGCTATAGCTCAGTGACTGTCGGCAGTGTAGTCGACAAAAAATAACAACACTCTGTAAAATGGTAAACGCCCAAAGTGTCAAACAAAAACAAGGTCGCACAACGTCCTAAGCAATTGAGGTGATCGATGTGAGCGAAGAAGAAAGTAAACCGGTTTCTCTGAACGAGGAGCTTAAACGCGAAATCAAGAAAGGTGCTAAACTCGAACACGTTTCAGAAGTGAAACAACAATCCATCGACTTATCAGCAGAGAAAGCCCTCCTCGAAAAGCTCAGAGCTGAAGGCAAAATCGAAGAAGAGGACTAACTCAACTCTTTGTGAGTTGACCCATTTTTTCTTTAAACCTAAGGTTAGTTTGGAAGCCATCAGATTTTTCACTCAATGCGGACCAGGAACAATCTGTAGGTTTCGATATTTTTCCTTTCGTTTCTGAATCTCTTCTCGGTGTTGTTGGTACACAGGACCCGTACGGAGGACCCATTCAGAGAAATGCTCAGCCATAGCTTCTGGGCTCCATCGATTCTTTCCTTTTTGATCGCTCCAAGAGATCACAAAATCATTCTTCGTTTCAATGATTTTTCCTTTTGTTTGACAGAGTTGGCATTCAACGTTTTTCTTCTCACGGAACAGAACGAATGGGGTTCCACATTGAATACAAGTATTTTTAGAAGTGGGTAGCTGGATTTTATGTTCAGGATGCTGAATTTGATGGGCTAACGTGTTACCGATTTTTTGGGTTCGGGACATTATCTCTTCATCGAGCAATACTTCACCAGGTCCAGGTCGATATGCCACGAAGCGATCTACGAGGTGCAGGTGTAATATTCCTGCAAGCATGGATAACATGGGTAATGTAAAGGGGTCCCATTCTTGGAGTCCTGCGGTGGCAATAATGGCGCCAGGGCGTGGTTGTATTTTTCCTAATTGCAGGCTATATTCGAAAAGACGATCAATCAGGAGTTTGATTATACCACTTGGGCCAAGGAAGTAGGTTGGTGCAGATAATATGATTCCGTCGGCCCATTGAAAATGTTCCCAGAGGGCGTGCATATCATCATCTAGCCGGCAGGGTTCTTCTTTGAGAACACACGCTAGACATCCCTTACACGGGAGGAGCTTGAAGTCGGGTAGCCGCAGAGCTCGGATTTCCGCTCCCTCTTTTCGTGTTTGGATTAACGCCTCTTTCACTAAGACTTCACAGTTACCGAGTTTTCGAGCAGAGCCAATGACACCAAGTACCTTCAATAGACTGCACCTACGGCTACTCATCCTTGTCACCTTAAGAGTATGTAGTTTCCAAACAAATACTCCAATGGTCTCATTTTGCTTGTCGGTTAATACGTAATTTTGAAATCCCGTAGATTGGGGTCAAAACGAACATTGGTGATTACCACATTATCTACCCGTGAGGATGGGGACCCCTGGTGTAGGAATTCGATGAATTCGACAATGGCTTGGTCGGGGCCTTGAACATGACATTCGACCGTACCATCACGGGTATTACGCACCCACCCAGCAAGTTTCAACTGGTTGGCTTTATCGCGAGTGTAGACTCGAAAGAAGACGCCTTGCACTCTGCCATGAACCAATGCTTGGATTGCACGCACTGCTATTTCCCCATCACCTAATCCTTAACAAGCTCCATAAGAAAATTGTCCTACCCATTAAGACAGCCGGAAACGCATCTCAAACACCTACACTAACTGGAAGAATGTCAGATTCGTAATCCTTAAATCAATTCAAGATACTTGCCCTTCCGAGGAAGCAATCATGGGCCACACCAACCCGGATGGAAGTTCAGAAAAAGAGATTGAAAATTATCCAGGTAAAGTTGGTCAAAGTGATCTTCGGAATTGGGTCAAGGTGTGTCCAAACTGCTTCAGTATTAACATCCAACCCCTCACCAATATTTCCGGCACCATTGTCCAAGAACAATGGTTCTGCCCAGACTGTAATTATGCAGGGGTTGTCATTGAAGTTAGAACGGAAGACCTCATTCGCTTTCGATTTCAACAACTCGCTCAAGAATATAACAAAAACAAAAAGCAAAGGGCGAAATAGCAGTCACTTATTCTTCCTATTGGACAGTTGGAAACGCGACTTCAGCTGCTGCACCCATTAATGTTTTGAACAACAAGTCCTTGTTGCGCGGATCAATGGCTACTAATCCGATTGTTCGCAAACCAAGTAATCGTGATACCGTGTCAGGAAGCAAAGCATCTTTAAGATCTTGTTTATTGGCAATGGCCCAAATTAGAGCCGCATCTGTCCACTTTTCAATTATCGGAACGAGCTTCCGGGTTGACATCACATTCTTCAAGGTCGAATCTGTCACCATAATGACGACATCGGTTCCTCGGAGATAATCCTTCCATTTCGGAACTAAAAGTTCCTGACCGGGAAAGTCCCACACTGCGATTTCATAAGGTCCCAGTTTTGCAGTTTGCATTTCCTCTACATAAACTGCCATGGTTGCGATATGATTCAGCTCTGTTCGCTGGCTCATAAGCATCTTCAAAATCGTGGTTTTCCCCACTCCACCTTCACCAAGTAGTACAATTTTCAGAGTGGAAATGATTGCTTCATCGAGGACGGGTCCGAGACCTTGAAAGACTTCAGAATTCCGGTTACTCTTGAAATCCCAAATTTGTTTCGAATATTTCTGTTTCATGGTCCGGACAGCAGTGTCAATCTTTTCTTGGAGGATTTCGTCTTTATCTTGGTGGTCGGCAACGAGGACAAGAATCAAGTCGCTGTCCACATATTTATGAATAAACTTCATGCCGTCGAGAAAAATAGGGACGGGAAGGTCTTCGCCAGTATCCCGTTCAAGTTGTCGAAGGGATTGGATATATTCAGCGACGACTGGTTGGTCAATTTCTATCGCCCAGTATGAGCGATGGAAGAGTTTGATACCATTTCTCGTTAGTAACAGGACGTTATGGATCAACCAGAATTGCCTCCCAGCTGGCATACCCCACGTTTCTGGGTGTTGGATATTCGTTTTTGAGCTTTAAAATAGTTCCACACCTGTTAGCAGACCTTGTTTTGTGTTAAACATTTCTAACTCCCAAGATTAGCTGTAGAATCATGTTGGACCACAAGGCAGGGAAGGGCTCTTATAACGTTTCATGAATTCCTTAGCAACCATATCCAGGTCCTGTTTTTGTGTAGTAGTAAGTGGTGGCACTTCATGGGTTGAAAGTATTTCTTCAACTTGGTTTCGAGCTCGCTCTTGACTCGTTGGTGATCCTTCGGTTTGCCAACTTTCATAGGGTTGACGATCCACTAATTTACCAGGCATGAAATGCTCTTTCCTAAACCAGGCTAAGGTATGGCGTAAACGAAGGAAATCACCACCCTTAGTCCCAACTTCTCGAATCTCACTGAGGGCAAGGGTCTCATCACTCAAATCGATTCCTCGAAGGAAGCGTTTGATCATTCCAACTAGGACATCATCAATGACGAGTTTTACAAAACTCTGGGTACTTTCAAAAATTAACATCCCCGCGCCCGCAATGTTGTTTATTCCCGTCATGGCAGCGAGTAGAAATCCGGTTGCGGCTTCATAGCCAGTCTGTGAATCTGCCCCGAGTTTCGCGTCTGAGAGTCCCAAATAGCCATGTGTGGGTAATCCATAATGTTTAGCCATCTGGGCATAGGCGCAGGTGAGCATAATACTTTCAATCGCTCCAAGTCTAGCCGTGCCATACTGCATGTCAACAGCTGTTGGTGAGCCACCATAGATTACAGGTGCTCCCTTCGCAGTAAGTTGAGTAAGAACCACGCCGCTTAATGATTCAGCGTTATGCAACACAAGCGATCCAGCAATAGTGGTTGGTCCAGTTGCTCCGAGTTGCGGCATCGAAATGAGCTCAATGGGAATACCTGCTTCAGCGCCAAGGAGGAGGTCGTGAACGGTCAGTTCACTCCACTGCAAGGGTGCTGAAGGACAAGTGTCAAAAATAGCCAAGGGTTTTTCTCGCAGTTTCTTCGGTCCGCCAACAACCGCTTCAAGCATCTGCTTCATGTCTTTGAAGGCATCAAGAGCAAAGGTTCCGGTGACTATTGGTTTGGTTGAATTGCGAAGAATTAGGTATAGTCGATACCGGTCTCCAAGCTGTGGAGGAATATCGGCTGGAATCAGTGCCGTGCTTTGAGCATCGATGTAGGGAAGAGCATCAGTCACTCGGGCAAATTCAACAACATCAGACGTCGTTGGATGACGGCGCTCACCCGTCTTTCGGTCTAATAGATGTGTAGCAGCGGATCCAGGGTTGACATGAACGTTATCTTCTGCAAGAGTAAGAGCAAGGTTTCCTTTACGATTGTAAATTTGGATTGAAGAAGGGGCATGTTTGAGTTGTTCTTCTACTAGCGATGAGGGAAAATAGGCATGTTCTTTATCATAATCAACGGGTGCTCCTGCTCCTTCAAGGAGCTCCAATGCTTCTCGGCTTTGGATTTTCATCCCCACTTCCTCGAGGAGAACAAGACTTTCATGATGAATACGTTGGATGCCTTCATCTGAAAGCAATTTGAATTGAGGTCTTTGTGACATGTCTTTTGACTCCATATGCTTTGAACACAATCAACCGTCAGTGTGCCCAGTTAGACGTTTAGCGATTTTCACTGCTTGATTGAAATCGACGCCGAATGCGTCAGCACCAATCGCATCAGCGAATTGTTGACTCACCGGTGCACCGCCCACCATGACTTTCACCCGTTTGTCAAGTTTCTCTGATTTTAATAAATCAATGGTGGATTGCATCTGATCCATGGTGGTGGTGAGCAATGCGGACATAGCAATAATATCTGCATTGACTTCCTTGGTTTTCTCTATGAACTGGTTCGGTGTGACTTCTACTCCCAAATCATAAACCGTGAATCCGGCAACGGTCAGCATTGTTGCAACAATGGTTTTTCCGATATCATGAATATCCCCCTGAACTGTGCCAATTACAATGATTCCCAGAGCTTCTTTGTCAACTGATTTCGCAAGATGGGGTTCAAGGAATTCAAGGGCTCGTTTCATGGTTTCAGCAGCAACAGCGAGTTCTGGAAGGAAAGCTTCCCCTTTCTCAAACCGATCACCTAAGACTCTGATTCCGGCAGTCAGTCCGTGGTTCACGATTGTGCTGGCGTCGATTCCCTGGTCGATTGCTTTTGGAACTAATTCTAGAACTTGATCGGTTTGGCAATTAATCATTTCATCTCGAATTTGATCAACGATTTCGTTTCCCATGAGTATGCACCTTTCTTGATGATCAGAGTTATTCGATGATTTCCCAGTTATGTTGGTACTTATCTAGTTCGGTCTTTGTTCGCTCATCCATGGGGTGATCTCGGTCGGGTACATCCAGATGTTTGGGTTCACCACACAGGGGTGTACTGAAGTAGCGTTGTCCACTGTCGTTAATCATCGTGACAATGGTTTTGAGTTCGGGATGTTTCTTTGCAAGCTTCAGAGCTGCTGCGACGTTGCACCCGGATGAGATTCCACAAAAGAGGCCTTCTTCGCGGCTGAGCCATTGCGCCATTTCAAGGGCTTCATCGGATGTGGTTGTGATTATACCATCTAGTATGCTCAAATCAAGGTTTTCAGGCACAAATCCATCACCGATTCCTTCAATTCGGTGGGTTCCCCATTTTCGATGAGCAAGCAATGGTGCTTCTGTGGGTTCTATTGCATAGAGTTTAACTTTTGGAATATGTTTCCTCAGATATCGACCTATACCAGTAATTGTGCCGCCAGTTCCTTGGCTAGCAATGAAGGCATCAACCTTTCCGTCAGTTTGTTCCCAGATTTCTTGGCCCGTCGTTTCATAATGGGCAAGAGAGTTATCCGGGTTACTAAACTGACCAGGTTCCCAGTACTTTCCAGGATTTGCTTTTTTGAGTTCCTTCACCTTATCAAGGCACAAATCAACATCTGATTCGCCACCGGGTGTCAGGATGATTTGGGCTCCGTATGATGCCATGAGTTTTCGACGTTCTTGGCTCATGCCTTCGGGCATGACAATCGTAACCGGGTAATTTAGCATACAACCCACAAAGGAACAGGCAATACCAGCGTTACCTGTTGACGATTCCATTATTTCCATCCCGGGTTTCAAGTCACCACGGGCAATGGCTTCATGAATCATTTTGTAATAAATTCGATCTTTGAGGCTTCCAGTAGGAGAATACCATTCGATTTTCCCTAAAATATTCGCTCCAGCTTTTTCACTGATTTTGGGTAATCGGAAAAGAGGAGTCAGTCCAATAAGTTCAAAGATATTTTCTTGAATCTGTTTGTATTTATCCCAGTTCAAGGGCATGTCTAATAACTCCTTTTGAAACAGTCGCAGTCTGGGCTAGCCCGTATATAAGCATAGAGCTTAACGAGATGTAAGAGGCGAAGAATCATAAGGAGACAACACTGGGCTAGCGAAGATGGCCTTAAGGAGTCATTTTCGTGAAATTACAGGGACCCTTCTCATATGGAGAATTCCTCGAACGTCCTAACCGATTTCTAACCATCTGCCAAGTAAACGGGCGGCGGGTTCAAGCATACATTCCAAATCCTGGACCAATGCCTGATCTTCTTTATCCTGGGGTTGAAGTACTTCTCCGTCACAACCCCGCTAACCATCGAAAAACCGATTATGATGTAATTTGCTCCCGCAATCAGGGCGTAATGCTGTCCTTGGATTCTAGAGTACCCAATTGGCTTTTGGCTGAAGCTCTTCCCCAAGGGCAATTAGAGCCATTTATCCAGTATCATGAGATCAATCCTGAACCGATATACAAAGATAGTCGACTTGATTTTTTACTTCATGCAAAAGGACATCCTTCCTGTTTTATCGAGGCAAAATCCTCAACCGATGCAATTGATCGAATTGGATTATTTCCCCGAGTGCCCACCAATCGGGGGCAACGACATGTCCAAGAATTAATACATGCCATCGACGAAGGTTACCGTGCCACAATCGTGTTCATTGTTCAACGTACTGATGCTGACAAGATGCGACCGAATGACCCCATTGATCCGAAGTTTGGCTCCATTCTCCGAAAAGCTGTCAAGCATGGCGTCGAAGCATATGCGTGGACTACTCGATTCATCGAGCAAAACCATGAAATAGTAATTGATCGAGCCATCCCAGTGGATTTAGAGCCACCTACAGATGATTGATCCGGACTATAGCTGGCCATACTTTTCTGCAGCAGCGACCATTGCACGGATGTTTTCCAAGGGTGCTTGGGGAGGAACCTCACAGCCACTACTCAATATATATCGACCATCACGACCCATGGTTTCGATGCATAATTTTGCAGCTGCTTCTACATCTGCTGGA
>JAEOSV010000055.1 GCA_016840185.1 Candidatus Hermodarchaeota archaeon
GAATTACCTTTCAATTTCATGCAAGTTATGGTTGGTATTCTTGTAGCGCTCCCAATTACCGAGCGATTACAGTCTACTGTGAAGAATTTAGGATGGATAAGAGAATCCTAAAGCCTAGCGCAGGTTTTTAGAGGGTTGAGTTAAGTGTTAATTCTAATATCAGCCTTTATCCCGTGTTGTTTATGACAGAGCCCCCCGACATCGAGGATCCAATGGAAGCAATCATGCAAATACTTCGGGAGGCGGAGCAAAGTGTGGACGGCATTCAAGGTGTAGCCGTGGTGTCTACTGACGGCCTCCCCATGGCGAGTGCAGTTGATGTAAAAATGGAGGAAGCCGAACTCGCGGCATTAGCTTCTTCTATGCTCTCAATCGGATCTACGGCAATGGAGAATCTCAAGAAAGGGGATTTAGACAATATCTATGTAAAATGCGATAAGGGCTATATTCTTCTCCGTTATAGTGGACCTCTAGCGGTGGTTCTATTTATCACGAAAAAAAATGCACGTCTAGGACCATTAATGCTTGAACTCAAGCGAACAGCTGCTCGTCTTGAAAAAATGCTAGGTTTTGGTTGAAACTTCAGGAGCAAGGGCTAGAACCCTAAATGTTGGATTATTTCGTCAACTCCCTCGTCGTTTCGAACACTAGTCCGGAAGATTTTCAGATTCGGATTTATTTTTTGTGCGTCGCGTTCTAATTGGTCGACATCAACTTCCATAACATCAGCCAAATCAATTTTGTTAATTGTGAGTATGTCCGCTTCGTGAAACATCACGGGATGTTTTTGAATCATCCATGGCCCCTCGGTGACACTAACAACCACGAGCCGAAGGTGACTTCCGAGGGGAAAATCAGCTGGGCAAATGAGGTTCCCAACGTTTTCAATAATAATGATTTTTGTTGCAGTTAAATCGGCTGATTCCAGGGCTTTTTGGATTAGTTTGGCATCAAGATGGCATTCAACACCGGTATTAACCTGAATGGTTCTTACCCCATGTTTGGCAATTCGATCTGCATCAATGGTTGTCGTGACATCACCTGCAATGACTAGTATCTCATCTCGACGATGTGCAAGCTTTTGTGAGAACGCTTCAACTAATGATGTTTTTCCGGATCCCACGCTGCCTAGAATGTTAATGGTACGGATTCCATGTTTGTTGAAAAACTCGAGGTTATCTTGGGCAAGTGATTTATTCCGGTCCATGAAGTTTTCTTCTAAAGTAATATCGACCGTTTCGGTTTTGGGGGAATGTGAATGTCCGTGACTATGCCCGTGGGAATGATGATGTTCTCCTTCATCGGGTGTAATGATAGTTCGTTTTTTCTCTTCGTCGTTTGGTCCCATTTGCAGTCCTCCTGATACGTTGCTTATCCCACTTCTGGGCTTTTTCAATCATTCCTTCATTCTACTTAACATTGAAAAGAACCGACTAAAATCTGGGGTTTTTCAAATATATAGAAGTTGAACTCTATACTGCGCGGTTGGAGGTACTTAGGTGCAGGCTTTTCACATTACTGAAACCCGAGCCATTGTTCCAGTTACTCGGAAGCTGACTCAACTCAGATTTACGTTAGATGATGTTGTAGGGCCTTCTGCATCCACAGATGAGGAAGGAGCCAAACGTGGCCGAATGAGCACACGACGAATTGGACAACTTCTCCCCAATGCCGTCCTACAGTGTCAAAAAGCATCCTCTAAATTCATCGAATTGAATTTGACCTATGAACGAATCATTAAAATTCCTGAACTAAGTGGACGCGAAAGACGGTATAGATCAGTTCCCTACTCTGTGTCCTCACAGATTCTGTGGCGTCCAGAAACTGGGTTCTGTTTCATTATGGATATTCCTCGACGTTCTGTCAGAGCCGCAACTTGGATGCTGTCCTCGGCTGTCCTTGGCTATCCTGGTAGATTGTCTCCCTTTGATGTCGACAGTAAGCAAATGCGAAAGATTATCCGATATCTTACTGGGTCCTCAAACGGGGGACCTGGGGAATTAGTTCGCGCGGTCTTTCGAGACATTGAATTCAATGGCAGTGAATTAGATGAGGTTAATATCCGCGCGCGTGATTTGAATAAATTAGCTCTCTATAGGGATATTCAGAAAACTGCGGGCTCAATTCATGCCATTAGTTTTGTTACTCCTATCATTGATGATATCGGGCGTCCGCTGGTTTGTAGAATGGATGCAACTGGTGCTGTACAAATCTATTCACAGCGCCTTTCTGACAAATCTTTACGAGCGCTCGTTCTCTGGTTCGAGAAAATGCTTGCGAAGTAATCTAAACAGGGTTATTGCTTCAATTGGCTTCCACTAAGCTTATGTGCAGTGGGTCAAAGATAAGGTGCATCGCCACGTGAGGCTGCCCCCGATGGTTTTAGTAACAAGTGGAAGCTCTTCCAAATTCCTCGCTTGGAATGTCGCCCAAGCACTCAAAGCCAAATACTTGAATACCGAAGTAAAACACTTCCCTGATGGCGAAACTTATGTTCGATTTCTCGGTGAAGTCGCGAAAGAAGAGGTCATTGTCGTTCAATCATTGGCCCTTAAGCCAAACGATTATCTCTTTGAACTCTTCCTGATGCTTGATGCACTCAAAGACCTCAAAGCAAAACGCGTGGTCACGGTCTTACCGTATTTTGCTTATGCTCGACAAGATGAACGATTCAAGCCAGGCGAAGCTATCAGTTTGAAGACGGTGAGTCGACTTATTGAAGCAGCCGGATCAGACTATATCTTCACAATTGACTCCCATCGCCACCGAGTTGTAGATCAAGATGATCTTACTACCGTTCCTTTGCATGATTTAACGGCCATGGGTGAATTAGCCCAGCACATGAACGACAAATATCCTCTAGACAATCCCGCCGTCATTGGACCTGATGCTGAAGCGGGAGCTTGGGCCAAAACTGCAGCTGATGCCCTCTCTGTGGATTATGATGCACTTGAAAAAACGCGACATGATGCAGAAACTGTTGAAATCAAACCCCGAAAATTAGATCTAAAAGGAAGAGATGTACTAATTGTAGACGACATTATCAGTACTGGCAACACCATTATCAAAGCCATTGATGTTTTGAAGAAAAATGGCGCTAAAAACATCTACGTTGCTTGTACACATCCCCTACTGGTACTCAATGCTCTTGTTCGAATTTATGAAGCAGGTGCCCTTGACGTTGTGGGTACAGATACTGTGCCTTCTGCCATTAGCCATGTTTCAGTAGCCCCTGTCATTGCTGACGCCATTAAGAAACTTAAGTAACTGGTGAAATTCTGAATGTCTAGCTCTCGAAAATTCTGGAAAGCTCTCAAATGCCCAATTTGTGGGGAACGTGCCGTCTTTTTCGTCACCATGGACGCTGTTAAGGACGCAACACAGTATCCAGTGCCTTTTGAGGTTATCCATGCGGACCACAACTTTACAATATTTCTGGACTCAGGTTTGCTAATCAGCCGGATTGAAGAACCGAAAGAAGCAACACCACCACCGCCAAAGAAGAAAACCAAAAGCAAAAAGACTAAATAAGGCAACTTCGACTTTTTTGTTCTGAAGCCCGTTAGTGTAGAGTGCCCAGTAATGAGCATGCACTATGGTCAATCATCCGAGGCTCTGGACTCCACCTGCAAGTGTGAAGGAGAAACCTTGGGACCGCGGTTCGAATCCGCGACGGGCTACCACCCATATTCTACTGAATATTATCTGTCAAAAAATACGCTCTTGCCCGTTGCTGCCAGCGGAATCCCCATAAGTATTGAAGACTCTGGCATGAGTTTCAATCGATATGCAGCTACGCCAGCCCGGAAGAAAATCCGATTATCAACATTATGAATTTGAGCGGTTTTCACCGCACTTCCTAGCGCTATGCCCATATCCAGAGCTTTGATAATACAGGTTGGTCCAGCAAAGAACTGTCCCTCTTTACGTCCAACTTTCAACATTTCACCACAATTAGTAAAACCACATGCACCACATTGTGTACCCAATGCCTTTGGACCCTTGAGACCAATGAGCACCAGGGCGGCACACTGTTCAACATTTTTGGCATCACGTGACCAATTGTCATCAGGATCTTTAGCAATTTTGTACATTTCTTTTGCAACAGCGTCCTTTTCCTTCCCTGTTAAAATCATTGATTCAAGGTCATCAATTCCTCGACCTTTTGGCGCGGTCCGCGCTGCCAAAAGCATAAGCCGAGCAACGTCGAGTACAGTTTTGTATTCTTCTTCTGAACCTGTAATTCGCATAAGAACACCAAGCTCATGTGAGATGCCTTTCAATTTTAGGCTTTACCTTCAACTGCTAGGATTATATGTAACTCCACCCCTCCCTCCTCTCCAATGGTTGATTCAGTTTTAGACGTTTTAATCGTGGGGGCGGGTCCTGCTGGACTTCTAGCGGCAGAATCCTTGGCAGAGCAGGGAGTCAGCGTTGCTGTTATCGAAAAGGATCGCGTTCCAGGAAAGGACAAACCCTGTGGAGGATTTCTCACCTACAAAGGTGCAATACAAGGCAAGATTCCACGCAATCTAGCTGAGAGACAAACAAATGGAATTTCCATTTCAATACCTGGATTACCCATAAATCATGTGGACTATCAGAATCCAGTTGGAATCCAAATAACTCGCGAAGCACTTGGTCGTCACCTATGTCAACGAGCAAACACTGTGGGAGCCAAAATCTTTCTTCAGCATCAAGCTATAAATTGTGTACGAAACAATTCCAAATGGCGAGTAACCCTCAAAGGAAACACAAAGGAATTACACGCATCTCTTCTTATTGGTGCGGATGGAGTCAATTCTCTCGTTGCCCGGCAAACAGGACTTCGGACCAGATTTCTCAACGACCAGTTAGGAATCACAATACAAGCTCAAGTTGCCCTGCCAGAGGAAGTAATCACCAAACGCTTTGGGAACCGCATGGAACTCTACTATGGAAGAGAGATATGTCCATATGGTTATCTGTGGATTTTTCCAAAACGCGAAACAGTTTACGTAGGTGTTGGTTCCCTGTTGAGTGTCGTAACTAATCGATTACAACGATATTTGACAAATTTCATTGAAAACCATCCACGTGGAAAAGAACAACTGGACGGTGGAAGTATACAACTGATGGAACGGGCACTAGTTCCGTTAACCTATGAACGTCAATCTGTTACCGATGGAGCCCTGTTGGTTGGGGATGCGGCTGGACATTGTAGTGCCATCACAGGTGAAGGAATCCATTATGCAATATTTGCGGGTAAAATTGCAGGTGACGTTGCAGGAAAAGCGATACGAAAACGTGATGTGAGTTACCGGTTCCTTCGTCGATATGAAAACCAATGGAACAAAGCGTTTGGAAGCGATCTCAAGTGGGGGCTTCGTCTCCGGAATTTCTTTTATCAAGGAATGGCATCACAAAACGTAAGCTCCGGAATGGCATCAAACCAACGATTCCTTCAACTTGCTGCGGACCTCATAACAGGAATAAGACCATACAGAAGCACCATCATACGCGCGCTGCCTCATTACCTCTTGCAACGGTTAAAATCCACATTTTCCCCAAGTTAAAATCATATGTTAGAAAGGCATAAACCCGAAAGGCTAATTTTTCTTCAATACCCTGTTATTCTATGAAAAAAACAGCGTGATAACTCATCCATGAGGATAGACTTTTGACGAAAACAATTCGACTCTCGATTGGAACTGCAGCACTCCTCGGGCTCGTTCAGTGCAAATTAGACGCCGTACCCACCACTGCATACACTATGACCTACACCCACTCTCGTTGTACCGCAAATTGTGCTTTCTGTGCCCAAGCACGCGGAAGTAGCGCAAATGCCAATAAACTCTCCCGGGTTACTTGGCCATCATATCCCTTATCTCAAGTCATTAAAGTTCTAAATGAAATGATTCTCTCATTTGAACGCCTTTGTATCCAAACACTCCACTATCCTACCCTCATGAAGGATTTAACCCAACTTGTTACACTCTTCAAAACCCATTTACCAAAAATTCCACTTTCCATTGCTTTACCACCCCTGAGTCATGATCAAATCCAAACTCTCTATGAGTTAGGAGTTGACCGAGTCGCCATTTCCCTTGATGCAATCACTCCAAAC
>JAEOSV010000005.1 GCA_016840185.1 Candidatus Hermodarchaeota archaeon
CAAAGGGTACAGTTCTTGCACGAGGAGGTTCGGCACGAACGGGGCTCATCATCGTGGAGATAGACCCGAGACAGGCACAGAATAAGTACCTCACAAAAACTAATAATATAATCGAAGATCGGCGCTTAGATCTGTATCACCGGATATTGCAGCCGTGATAAATTGTACTTTGATCGTTAAACTATGGTAAATGACTGGCCTGTGGTCAGTGAAACGGGTAGAATCTCTGTTGTTTGTTGACTGAGTTCTTCAATAAACTCAGTGGATTGTGAGGTTGTTCCACTGATAGGTAAGGCACAACGGGGGTGAATTGCCAGCGTCGCTTCAACGGCGGATGTGGGTGAAAAGGTTCCTTGTTTCTTATCTGCGACTGGTACACAGAGCAAATCCGGTTTTGAATTGGCTAGTGGTCCTATCTCTTTGGCATGCCCTAAATGCAGAACAGAACCCTGTTCGCTTTTTACAAAAAACGCTGTATTTTTAGGAGCAAGGAATCCACTCCGAGAGAGATGATAACCGGTGACTTGGATGTTTGCACTAATTTCAAGTGGTTGCTTAGTGTCGAGTTCCACTACAGCGTAACCATATATTCCTTCTTTCCGCGCTTGATCATATACTGCATTGTTTCCAACAAGAACACTCCCCTTATCGTTGGCGAGTGCAACGGCATTTCCAAAATGCTCTATGGGAGTATGGCTAACAAGTACATAGGAGGCTTTGACCTTTTCAGGATCTATGAGAGGAACTTTATTGATGATTCCTGGGTCGAAAAGGATGTGCTTTTCAAAGTTTACTAGGACGGCAGCATATCCAAAATAGGTAATTGCAAACATGCTGAATCACTCCTCAAGGAATGAGGCATTGTGAGGGATTCATGCGTTAATACATTTTCCTCAGCATATTCTGGTTAGGGTTCACTTTGACGAAGTCGAGTTGCGGGTACAGGTTTTCCCGATATGATGCGATTCAGTGTTCCTGGCTTTCGAATATCCGTGATAATAACTTCACAACCTTCGGGAAGACCCTTAAAGATTTCAGTGAGCTTTCCACGCATCCCTTCAGTTACATCAGCTGCATCTGAAGCAACACCCACTGCAATTTCTTCTAACACTTGTTCAAGTGTCTCTGAGGTTATCATGTCGATTCGACGAGCTTTGGAATCTTCTTTCGGATCAGCAGTATACAGACCCTCAACATCAGTAGCAAAAATGACTTTTTGAGAACCGAGTAAACGAGCTAGATACATTGAGATTTGATCCCCACTAACAATCGTGAACCCTGTCACAGTATCAGCCGCAACATCACCTGAGAGAATGGGAATGAACCTTTGCCGCATGAATTCCTGTAACGCTTGAAGGTCCATATGAGAGATGCGTCCTTCGAGAGTCACAATAATTGAAGAAGCCCGGATAGGGATTGCAGGTTGTTCGATTTCAAGAAACGCAGCATGTATAAGGTGTCCAAGATTGGTCATCTCTAACGCCGTTTCAGTAACTCCCACTTTCTTTCTCCGGCTTCGTCCACCACGAGAAATCTCAAACTCTTTTGCTGGGAAATGCCCGAAAGAACCGCCACCATGCACCACGATAACTGGGTGGGATTTCACCGCAGAGATTTCTTTAACCAATTGCTTTATCGTTTCCATACGAGCAGTTGACCGTTTCGTTTTATCAGAAATAATACTGCCACCAAGTTTGACAATTATTGGGGATGCTAAGGTTCTCCGCTGGGATTGACGCCATCTAGGACGCCAATTTCGGAGTTTCTTTGGCCAATTTTTCCAACCGGTTTTAGCATATTGTTCCCGGTATTCGAGGTCATCCTGTATCCATTCAAGCTGACGGAAGAATCGTTCTTTACCACTAACTCGAGGGATTCCTTGAATTCCAAGTTGCTCTAAAGATGTCACCAAGTTGGCTTCAATCAATTCCTGGAGTTGCCCTTCAATCTTTGTTGGAATTACTTCATACCCTTTCTCCTTCAGCCCATCCCTAACTCCGTCTAGAACTACCCCACGACACACTTGAATGGGTTCATTTTTATGAACCCTCAAACAGCGCAAAGCTTCGACAACTAACTCCAAACCACGAGCAAGGAAAGTCTTCTTGACAAAATTAGGTTCTTGAAAATGGATAACTTCAATCTCTTTAACAACATATTCATTTGTTTCGACTCGGTAAACGCCAATAAGAACTCCACCAACCGGGTCACCCCAACCAGCATCATCGATTTGTATAGTCACAGTCGAAACTCCTGCAAGGCACTACGACCTTTTCAGCTTAAATATATCGCAAACCGAAACCCAAATCCATCTTGCACGTCTTTGCGCGATTAACTCATTGTTTACCACAGTTAATCACGGTTTTAGACGTGGTAGAAATGCGTAAAACGCCGACATTAAGTGAGGAAAAGCCATTTAGGGAACCTCCAGTGTTGGGTAGCACGTATTAACATGGTTTAAATCTCTTATCCAGACGACTAGAAAAAGAATGCGAGAAAGGCGAGCGACCCCCCATGTCGTTAAACGAACATACCTTCAAGTTAGTAATCATTGGGGACCCGATGGTGGGCAAGACCAGCATCATTAATCGATTTATTACCAAAACATTCGAGCATTCATATCATCAGACCCTTGGGACACAACTAAATTGCTCAGAAATTGTCGTAGGTGATGTTCTGATCCGACTGATTATCTGGGACCTGGCGGGTCAACCACGTTTTGAAAGTGTTCGAAAACTCTTCCTGTTGGGAAGTGATGCCGTAATAGTCTCCTTCGATTTGACACGGGCAGAGACTTTTGACAACGTCGAAGGATGGCTCCAAGCATTTCGTCAGGCAGTTCCCAATGAAGCCCCCAGTGTTTTAGTAGGAAACAAGGTGGACTTGGCATCGAAACGTATGATATCAGTAGCGGAAGCCTACCAACGCCACATCAATTTGGAATTCGATAATTACTTTGAAACCTCAGCACGATCAGGAGAAAACGTAGGAGAATTGTTTGACCAAGTGACCCGGTTACTAATTTATAACCGATTGGCAGAATTACGCGAAAAATTACAACCATTCATCTACTCGTCTTTTGCCTCTTAGAGCGATTGGATCTTGATTTTTAATTTATCCAGAATCTCAGATGCCCCTCTATCATAATAATAATCATTAATTACCAATCTTTTCGGTAAACCCTCAACTCACTGTTAGCATATTTTTTGGATTCCAAAAAACGATTTGTTACTCTCTCAATAGGTAATATGATGTTTTTCACCAGCTACAGATGAAAAAAGAAACACAAACCATCAAGCTTAAGATATTCTCTTTCACAGATACATCGTGATTCCACCTCGAGGGGTATGTATGTCGAAACCCATTCCTTCACAGGCTACCAACTCGTCTGACGTAGGAAATGTAGAAACGTCTTACAAGAGAAAAGATTGGCTAGCAAACGCCTCGTTTGGAGATGCCTTCCAGAAAAGTATCTATCTTTTTCAACATGAGTTTCGATGGCTTGTACTCGTGTTTTTCATCGGCGGATTCACGTTATCACTCATTCTCATCCCAGTAAATTCGATTATTGCGAACCTCGAATTCTTAATAGCCACTGAGATTTTTGCTCCAATTCCGGACATAATATTGCTTTTTGACCTTCTAATCATGAGTCTGTCCTGGGGGTTAGTACAAAGGTTTGTGCTGTTTTTCGGAACTTTCCTTCTCTCGACCCTTGCCGTGTATCATATGATGAAAAGTGTCCCATTACTTAATCTGTTGGTTCCGAAGGACTGTGAAACCCGGTTTCCATTTATTTCGACCATTATCGCCGCCCTTGCTACTGCTACGAGTCTCACACTTGCGAGTGTAATTCCTGTCGTCGTTCCCCTTCTCCAAGTTTTGTACTTTTTCCTCCCGGTGCTTTTAGTTCTTGGACAATTTTCAATGACAAGGACATTTAGGTTAAGTATTGGATTACGTGTAAATCATTGGATTCGAATTCTTGGTGCAATTGTGTTAGGGTACATTCTCATCGTTTTTGCCAGCGTCTTAGGCTTGACGATTTATCTGAACATTGAAGTCGTTCTCAGTTTGTATGGCGTTTCCCTTGGTCTTGCAGGCCCGATTCTTCTAAGTTTGTTGACCCAGATTCCAGTGGCTATGGTTGCACCATTAGTACCATTGTTCTCGATTGCCTTTTTTGCAGGAGCACGTGGGGCTTACCGTGAAAAGCAACATAGCAAATACATGCAACAACCAGGAGTCCAACCTCAACAACCCCGATACATCCCGTTAGAGGAAGCCGTGCCATCAAGAGACCTTTGCCAGGAATGCAGTAAGCCACTGGAACCCGGTGTGAATTATTGTACTCAATGTGGACACCCAATCAAGAGTTCAAATTCACATACTTGACCTTAAGTGAGCAGAATTTTCCTTGGGAGAAATTGGAGAATCATCGTTGAGATTTCAGCTAGTTGAGCTGGAACCACTGTTTCAATTCGATGAAACTGTCGACCTCCAAAATCCGAAACTACAACTGCGTATCCTTTCTGTGCGAACATTTTTGCAGCATCATATTGGAATTGTAATCCTTCAGCTGAGTGTTTAACTCCACCCCTCATCCGTCCGAAGAGACCAGACGGGTCGACTAATACGAAGACGGGCGGTTTTCGTTTCGATGGGGTGCGACTTTGTAGTCGAACGAGTTCATCGAGAGCATGACCCTCATCAAGAATGACACGGAGCAAAAGATTCTGGAGGACTTTACCAATGTTTGCTTTCCTTTGAGTCAATAATTGTTGGAGGTAGACGGTTTTGATCCGTCGATTATAGTCGAAAACATAGACTCGACGTTTGTTAAGAAGGAGTTGAGCAATCAGAATATGGAGTAGACGAATATAATCGCTATTACCAGCATGGATAATGGTAAAGAAACTTCCTCGATTCATTTGTGCCTGTGTGTGAGTGGCTAGACAGGTTAAGACCTTTTGACTCGTTTCCGATCGTTCAACGATTCCTGAATAGTGTGACATTGATTCCGAGTTCCATTGAAATTCGATGTTATAACTCCTTAATACTCTTTAATTTACTAAGTCTAGAACATAAACAGAGCACTGATTAATGCTGGAGCTTTACCCTATCTTGGGTATCAAACATAAAGAAAGGCAAATCCTAGTAGTTCAAATGTTTTGAAGACGGTGTCGAATACCGTGAAACACCCGTTTCGAATAGGGAAATTAAGATCCGTTTTCTCAGACAGTTCCGATGAGATATCGCCCGTAGCGACGCTATGCAACGGGTCATGGACGGAGCATGTTGTGAAGACTTCGACTGGCGAGCCACAATCTTTGGATTGGAGATGATTGAAGAACAATGAAGAAACTAACAGAGAAGGAAGCTGAAATTCAACTGGACAAAGAAGTAATCATTATTGACTCCCATCATCTCGGTTTAATTATCAGGGAAGAACCGTATCTCAATTCTTCGTTTTCTGGGTTCTAGATCAGTTAGTTTCTCAGAAATTTTAGATCCTGACTCGAAATAACCAATTGAGATTGGTTAGAAAATTCGATGAAAGGACCAGGGAAGGCTCAACGTAACAGTGGAGAATGCATTTCTGGCAATTCTGTGTTTCTTTCCAGTTAAATTCATCGATTGCGGTTTTGATGTCTGTTTCAAGAATAGAAACGCTGGGTGCGTATTCATTACCGACATAACAAGGTAAAACCAGGCTTCCCTTTGGGTCTACGTTGATTGAGACCCAGGGTTTGCACTTCCAATTTTTTTCTTTTGCCATGACTTTCAAATAATTGATTGAATTCATAAGGGGATACCCTTTATTCTTCATCTCAATGAGTTTATGGGCTATCTGCATAATTTCGTTTGGTGTAGGTGCAGACGCATCGGCATTACAGTAATTGTAAGCTCCAGCTACGAATATTCCTACATCCAATTCCTTTGCCAACTTGACCATATCTTCTATCTCGTGGAGATTATCGGCCAATATTGTTGTGTTGATTGTCACGGAGACCTTCTCGTTGGATGCAATTATGCCTCTAATCGCTTTGTTGAAGCATCCGCCGACTCCTCTAATCGTGTCATGAGTTTTTCCTAGACCATCCAACGAAACATAGAGGGCGCCGTTGATGTATGGTGCTATCTCATCAATTCTGGACTCGAGGAGAGTCCCATTAGTAATAAGGCTTGTATGCAAAGGCAAAGACCGGGAAAAACCAAGAATGTTGACCAAGTCATTTCTCAGGAGCGGTTCTCCTCCTTCAAACGCAATCCCAAAAACGCCCGAATCATAAATCTGCTTCAGAATTACTTTTTCCTTCGCTAGACTTGTATCCGTGCTAGATCTTTTCCAGAAGGGACACATATTGCACCGGAGATTGCAGTTATATGTTAGCTTGTGCCCACAAAACAGTGGAACCTTTAGTCCCAGGAAGTTTGAGAATAGCCCACGAAAGAGTTTCAGCCCTAGCCACAACGTTTCCATGTAATAGCGAGCGTTTTTTTCTTCACTGAAACAGTTGGAAACTTGCCTCATCTCTTAAATCACTTCAACCGCCTTTATAAATCTAAGCTAATAAAACGAGGGCGTTTCTTAGCATCAAAGTTATTTTTGTTTTCCTTTAGCTCTGGCGGCATGCCTGTTGATTAGAAGAGTTGCTCGTTAGCAACCAATTGTGGATTTCTTCTAGCTGTCATAGAAGAGGCGAGTTCAGCGATTATGCCTTTTTTAAAACCTCCGAACCCTGTGAAATGCTCGCAAAAAATCAGTTGAAGGGTATCAAACATGAAGACCACAAGCGTTTCAGCTTGAAATCTAGCACTCCTCAACATAAATCTACTCATTTAACCTCACACTCTAAAGTCCATTAAGGTGTTAAATTTATGTAATTTAATACTCTTTTTTTACTAGTTTGACATGGTACAACGGCGTAGAAACAAATGGAAAAAGAAGGCGTTATCCAAATTGACAACTCATTCGCATATCTTTTACACAAATGACGATAGTGCCCGTTCCCCCGCACTTCGGTATTTCATCAAAGAGTTAATGCCACATTACAAACTAACTGTCGTTGTGCCAGATCGTCCCCGAAGTGGAATATCGAAGGCAATCTCATTTAGTAAACCAATAAGGTTCACTCAAGGGCCAGCTATTGATACACAACCCATTATCGAAACTTCAGGTACTCCAGGAGACGCAATTACCTGGTGCCGTACATATTCCCCAGATGTCGATTTAGTGATATCAGGTCCCAATCTGGGATTAAATGTTAGCGCACACAGTATTCTGACGAGTGGCACCGTAGGAGCGGCTATTGAGGCATCACTCTGGAAAATCCCTGCCATCGCGTTTTCCATCGACACACCCAGCAATACATGGTTCATTCCTCAAGATTCGGGTGCAAATTATCAAGAAGCAGCTCAACACACTCGTGCGATTATTAATCATGTCTTAACGCAGGGACTACCAACTGGAATCGACTTTCTCAATGTCAGCTTTCCTTCTAATGTAGACGTTAACACGCCCATCGTTGTTGCAAAACCCCAACGAGTTCGTTTCAATAATCAACTGAAACCTCGGACAGATCCTCATGGAATGGAATACCATTGGATACATGGAACAGAGAAACCACAACCAACCAAGACAAATGATGTTTACTTGTCCGTAAAAGATAAGAAAATCGTCATCAGCCCAATTTGTATTGCTCTCTCAGATGACAAGCTCATCAAAACGACACAAAACTATTTACAACCCCTATTGAAGCGGTAAAGCATGAGATACGTTTCGATGACGAATCCCGCAAATTCATAATTCTTGTGAACCCAAAAAGACAAGCGCTTTTATAAGAGAACACCTTTGTGGGCATCGGTGACCCACTCCTTGCCAACTAAAGCGGGAACCCAGAAAGATGGCACATTTCTTCGAGCGATGCAACTCATCACTGACAACCTTCAGAAGAACATCGACTTCCTCCGAAAACACAAGGGAAGTGTCTCAAAATTTGTGGACGCCATTGAAAAAACCATACGAGAGGGACATTGCATATTCGTTGTAGGCAGTGGTCGTTCGGCAATGGTCGGTCAAATGTTCCAAACCAGATTAGAGCATCTGAACGTCCCCGTCTATTTCATCACAAATAGCCGCTCAGTTCCACACCTCGATAAGGGCGATTTGATTCTCGTAATCTCGGGAAGTGGTCGGACATCAATTGTCAAAGCCATAATTGAAAGTTATCTTGACCAGAACCCCCACGTCATCTCGATTACCAGTTACCCCCAAAGCTGGATTGGTCGGATGAGCGATTTAGTCGTTAAGCTCCAAGGGCGAACCAAAATTGACTTGGCTCGGAAAGAAAAGGGTGAAGATGCGAGTCTTACACCGGAAGGAACACAATTTGAAATCGCTGCAGCAGTGTTCTTAGATGGAGTCATAGCAGAATTAGTCAAGCGATTTAACAAAACTCATGAGGACTTGATAGCAGCCCATTCCCAAAGCACCTAACAGAATTTTGAGTTGTATCGAATCAACTCCCAATGATTCCGCGATTACGAAACATATTTGAACGATTGGGGGGGCAACATCAACTCGAGGCGACGACTCGTGTCAACCAAATATCAATGTCCGCTCTTTGTATGGAAAACGGGCAAGCTTCTAGCTAATATTCACCAAGCTTTGACTGATAAATGGGAAGTGCATATGCACCCGATTGGTGAAATGGTTGAGATGCGCATTAGTGCTGGGCAAAATATTGAGCCCCTCACATTGAATCTCTATGTTTCCACCGGAAAAGCCCTATGGGCTTACATTGACCTCCCCGTCATTTCGACCCAGATTGATTTACTCAAAGAGGTTATCGACCAACTGAAAACGAAAACCGAAGCCAAGCTAGGACCTTCAAAACGTCGTGTGAAATTCAAGTACGATGGTGAATCCATTGAAACTGAAACAACCACCGCTGAAGTGTATAGCTGGACATTACACTATGGCCTTCGATATTCGCTTCAATCTGTCACACGATTCTTAACAGCTCTTGATGCTGCAATCAGGGAGCATGGTGGTCAAGGACTGGAAGGAAATGAATTTTTTGTGACCTACCGTGATGGAAACCTTCAACTGCAGGAACCTTCCCTAAGCTTCGTGTTGGTCTCAGCTTGGGGCTATTACAGTGCGTTTCTTTATCTTGGAGAAGGCGATTTGGAAATTCAAGTTTGTGACGAGGAGAAAGAAACATTCCCCGCTGACGAATTTGATAAGGTAGTAGCGACAGCTAAGGACCTCTTTGAATCAGATAAAGAAATCATCCTCAAAGATGCTTGATTGCCTTCGATGGGGGGTAACTCGTGGCTTCACCGAATCCGACCCTTCAACCAGTTAATAAGGGCACCTTTCCATTCTCACTTTGGATTGCCATTCTAGCATTATTTTCAGCAGTGGGCATTGTACTTCGTCAAGTCGCTATCCCTACGTTTTCCCTGTATGTCACAATAACCCCAGGTTTTGTAATACCACTTCTTGCAGGAATTGTGTTAGGTCCC
>JAEOSV010000056.1 GCA_016840185.1 Candidatus Hermodarchaeota archaeon
CATCCAAATCGAGAAATCGGTTTATAGCTGAAAGCATACTTGCCGCGGCTTCTGGGTCTGGTGCCTCTGCAGACGCAGTTGCTAATAAACAGTATCCGTCTAGTTTTCGGATAAGGCATTCATTGAGGACTGCCCCCGCAATTCCAGCAACAAGCCCTTTCTGAACCCTAGGTACCGAGAATTTTTCAAGTTCAGCCAGTAAATGGGGCTCAGCAGCGCCAAATACTTCAGGAGTTTCGGTTCGTTGGGCTGCTCCGATTCCTTCAACACATACAATCTTTTTTACTCCCTGCTCGGTTGCCCAATCCAGAATCTTATTTGCAACATAGAAAATTGACTCCATGGGCAAAGGAAATTCTGAAATCACCGTCAGCAACTTTCCATCATCAGTCGCATGAATACGAAGAGGTAATCGTAAGATGCCACCAAAGAAGGGAGTGACGGGGGGGATAAGGGGTGAGCGAATTGCCCCAACAAGTTTCATATCCAATCCTTCGATCATCCGACTAGCGGAAATCATTCCTACCAAGCCAGGGCCTGGAAATCCAATAACAAGAATTGGTTCCTTGGCGGGTTTCAGTTTCTCACCAGTCGGTACTATCTGAATGAAAGGTTCACCTGAATGCGGTTTTGGTGTTTGTTGCTTTTTCGACACTCTATTTCTCTCCTATGAATCTTCATCAAACGAATTCAATCTAGCAGTAAATAAGGGTTCTTCTGTAAGGTATGAACAAATTTCCCGCTTCATTTATTCTCTTTGCTCTCGAAGCCAGCTTTGAATGGTTGCATCCTGATATCCACAATTTGGACAAGTGCTTTTCATCACTCTTACATTTGTAATGTTCACCCGAGTAAGTAGGTTATGACACGAAGGGCATGCATAGTGTTTCTCCCCGCACGATTCGCATTGTCGCACTATTCCATCCGCAGTCCAAGGGATTGAACGTCGCATCCACTCATCAGTGACTCGTCGAAAACTTGTCCCACCACACTTTTGACATATCATATCATCGGACGCCATTTTAGCAACCACATTTTTCTGTTAACTTCACGTGCATGCATTTCAGAATTAAAGCGTTTGTCTTCACCATTATTTCAGGAAAAAATTACAGATTACTGAGTCGATCGAACGGATGTGGATGGATCAATCTGCTCTTGTTTAGTTGAAACTGGATAATGATTAGCGATTGCTGTCGAGGCCACGTCTAATACACGATATCGTCGTTTTAATTCTGCCCGTTTACCTGCATTCCATCCAGATACATTTTGATAGTATCCGGTGATTCGACTAAACCAATCAATTTCTGAATGCCCACAATTTGGGCAAGCCTCCAACAACCCACCCGTAGTGTGATGACATCGTTTACAAACTGACAAATCACGAGTGTAACTGTAATAACCTAATTGGGTGTTCATGGCAATCCGCTGATTCAGTTTCATCAAAGCCTCTGCGTCGGGAGCGGCTTCTCCAAGGAAAACATGAAAGATGTTTCCTCCGGATAACAATGGAAAGGCTTTCTCCTCGATTGCAATCTTTTTGGCTAATGAAGTTTGTGACTCGTAATTCACCATAAACCCATTAGTATAATAGGCTGGTACTGCCGTTCGACCTGCCATCTCAAGCTGATTTTGCCAATTAGATATGTCGCCTTTGACTACGGACTTGGCTTCTCCATTATAGTGCAAGAGATCCATAATTGCTAAACGAGTGGAACATGATTCAGCGGGGGTTCGAGCTACTGCGAATGGTAATCCGGATTCTTCACTGTAGATCTTTCGTATGTGTTCCATTTCAGCAATGACCCGTAATCCAAAACGTACAGCATCTGGACTCTCGTGTAACTGAGATCCCGTATGGTATTGCACCATCTCATTAACGCCTACAAACCCAAAAATCGGTGATGAATTGAGGATATCAAACAGAGGTGGCGCTTTGTGACCATTGTATTGTGGTTGTTGATGTAGAAAAGGAAGCATCCCGTTTTCGAGTTGTTGCTTGATGAATTTTCGTTTTATCATGAGCACGCGACGGGCAGTCTCCATGTTTTTCCGGAGATTCTCAAATAACAAGGTATCATTCCCATTTGAGATATACGCCAACCTCGGTAAATTCAAGGAAACAACTTGAAGACCGCCCATTGAGAAATGGGCGCCATCCTCAAACATGATTTTCCTCTGAAATTCTTCAGATCCAACATCTTCCTCAAGTCTGAACGCACAGCACTGATAGCAATCTTGTCCTTCCGAGTCTCGGTACCCAGGAATGACATTATCGAAATAGCTGCTCCCAAACTTTGCCGAAAGCTTCGCAGCCAGATACATGTTCTCCTCGTGCTCACTTTTGGTAAAGTACTCTCGACGGACTCTGATTTCGGGTTTGGGGAAAGTGAACATTTTGCCCCAGGCATCACCCTCCAGGTATGTTTCGAGAATTGTAGTCATGAAGGTTCGAGCTTCATCTTCATAATCCCCATACGTGTCAGGTCCGACTTTGCCCCGGTAAACCACAGGGGCATCACGCCAGATTTTTGGAATTCCCGATTCAAGCTGAATACTTGAGAAAACTAGTTGTCCCCCTCTGGAGACGTAGGTTTCGTTGGCTTCGAAGAGGATTGTTTGAGCAAGTTGTTTAATCTCTCGAGGAGACTTTCCGCGGAGGAAAGGCGCCAAGAATACATTAAAATTGAAGAGTCCTTGACCTCCGGCGCAGTTTGTTTGACCGGCTGCCAAGACTTTGATGAGGTGCAAAATAGCCACCGTGGGGTACGCCGCTGGCTTTGCAACCGCTGTCCTTTCACCAAGACCATCACACATCAACCCATATTTGAAGAAATATCTTGCGTCGTAATCTGCACAGAAAGGTCGGGTTCCTAAGTATTCGAGGTCATGTATATGGATATCCCCTGCGAGATGAGCATCAGCAATCTCAGGTGGAATCATTAGAAGATAGGCTTCTTTACAGAGTCGATCTGCAACCTTCTTATGGATTGTTTCAGGATTTGGCTGCATATTCGCGTTTTCCTGGGCTTCGTACCCAGTTCCACCGATGATATGGCTGAAATCCCACATAGGGACACCAACACGGGTCAAGGCATTTCGATAAACCGCGAAGCGTGGTTCTTTCTTTGCCTTCTCAAGGAGAACTTGATTTTGGATTTCACGGATAAGTGGAGCACTAACAAACGGAAGTTGCATTTGTCGGATTTTCTGCTCTACTTCAGTCGCGATGGCTCTGGATTCCTCTTGACTAATAGAAGGAATGTTGAACAGTTCCTGAACCAGCTGGGTTTCCCGAACTAAGGCTTCAACAATTTTCTTCTGATTCCAGCTTCGAATGAGCGCATCACTGGTTCGAACCATGGGCATGCCGGCTTCTTCCTTACGGACAGCTTGAACCCATCGGTCTAATGAGACCGTTCTCTTAGTGCTGCCGTTTGGTTTTCGCTTACGCCGGGCCATGTCCGTTACTCCTCAGAAATCCCATCAAAGTTGATTCGTCGAGTTGATTTTTTGAGAATAGATCTACTTGACGGAGAACATTATTGCCTATGACCAGTGCGGGGGTGCTGTAAATATTGAGCATCAGTGCGTCGACCTGTGCATCGGGGTCATCGACCATTCGCACCGTGTGCTCAATCTTGTGGCTGTGTAGGTATTCTTTGAGTACCTCACATCTGAGGCACACACTGCTGGAATAAACCACACATGCCACGAAAAAATCCCGCCTCCTATCTAATTTCACGTCATTCCATAAAAATCCTATTTTAAGTCGGTAGTGATTTGATTACAAAAATATCTGTGAAGCTAGTTTCTGATTTGGGGAATTCTCCTCTTCGAAGGATTTTGGCTACACCTTCTAGCACTGGAGTGCATTCTCAGAGAGCTAGTTGAGAAAATATACAAAAACCCCACTTCCTCAGTGAACCTTCAGGATTGACAACTTCGATTTGCAACGCGGAGGAAATTGACACTAACAATGTGCGCGCGCATTGAAAATCAACATAGCCGCTCACTCGCTCTAGGTAACTATGATAGTTCATCCCGCGAGCGCGGTCACACAAATGCCTTCCTGTCATCGCGGATAAGCGACCAGAGAATTTTCAGCCCATCGATGCACATAAACCTGCCGATAACATCTTCACTACCGCAGGGCGAATCAAACGATGAATGATGACCCATGTTCCAAACCGAGTAAACATCTCCGTCAACTCCTATCTGAGGTAGTATCAAAGGACATCACCTCTTCTGAATCGATTGGTGTTTTATTCTCGGGGGGTCTTGATAGCAGTGTAATAACGGCGATATTATCCACAGTTCACTCCGCTTCTATTCAACTTTTTGTTGCTGGAATCGAATCTGCTAAAGATATTGAATTGGCGAGAGCAGCAGCAAAGGCTTTGAATCTTCCACTCACACTATGCCTATTCACAGCCGACGATGTCAAACAGAGTCTTCCTAAAATTGTGTCACGCCTTGGATGTACCGATGTCTTACATGTAGAATTAGCCATCCCACATTACTTCGCCGCGAAGTATGCACATCAATTTGGCATTACCACCTTTTTTAGTGGACAAGGAGCGGATGAACTCTTTGGTGGATACGCGAAACATGAAAAATCATTTCTGGAATCGGGGGAACAAATGACCCTTACCGAAATGGAGTCAGATCTTCACACACTTCTTGAAGAGACACTTCCACTCATGAGCGCCATCGTTACACATTCTCAAATCCAATTAGTGGCTCCATTTTGTGATCAAGCACTTATTGACTTTGCCTCATCGCTTCCATTTTCATGTAAACTCTCTCAAGATTCAGACAAAGTGATCCGAAAACTAATTCTGCGTCTTCTAGCTGAGAACCTGAATCTTCCTCCCCAAGTCGCATATGCGCCCAAACGGGCGCTTCAATATGGATCAGGTGCCCATCGAATCTTAACTGATTTAGCAGCTGAATATTGGATAGAACAAGATCCTGACCTAACACAACGCCAGTCAAGAACACATGTCCGTGTTGAACAATACTTAGCCAGGCTCGTCGAACAGTAACTGTGAACCCAATTTCGAAAGGTCAATTGGATCGATTCTATTTCAGCAATCGCTTCAATCGTTTGGACATTGAATCGATAATCAATGTGATGCCACCTAAGTTAGCTGACCGGTCAGCTAAAATTGCTAACACATTGGCTTCACTGATTCTACGGACAAGTAAATGCCCCCGACCACATCGAAGCATCAAGTCCTTGTACTTACCGATTCTTAATGAACTAGCAGTTTGCTCAGATAATGCACCCAGTGATGCAATAGCTGCAGCTAACTCAAGTTTTTCAACTTCGCCTCTGCCCATAAGAACAATCAGAGGTAAACCATCGGCGGTCATGATCGCTGCACTATGAATTGTAGGTTCCCTGCTCACAGTTTCCGAGAGATAGCTCTCCACCTGTGACATCGCAGATGCATCAGAAGGCGATTGCATACTTGTTTTCCCTCACTGTGAAGCTTTTAGTGTTTCCCGCACTCACTAAACACAAGTCCCAGAACAAAGAAACTGCACCCCAAATCCGCCTATATCATTGGTTCGCCAATACTTTTATTAACCACTCTGAATTCACCTTGTCCACCTCAAGGCTAGGTGGCAAATTTGACAGAAGAGAAATCTAAATCAAAAACGAAAAGCAGTAAATCCAAGTCAACTAGCAAGCCTACAACAAAAACAAAACCCAAAACTTCTAAGACTACCAAGAAGACCAAGAAGACCACAACTAAAAAGAAAGCTACCAAAGCCAAAAAAACAACAAAACCAGTCAAGAAATCCAAGAAAAAACGTAAGACCCGACCGACCGTTGAGGTCAAACCTAAAAAGCCTCGTCGATTACCTCTCGAAGAACCCGTCAAAGGGGTTTTGATGAATTATCAGCGTGGTACGGTTAACCAGCGGAATCAATATGGGTTAATTCAACTGGAAGGCGTAGTGTCAATTTCACAAGCTGCTTCATACATTGGGCGATCAGTGATTTTGCATTTCAATGAACAAACATCCAACCATGGCCGAATTGTCTCTGCCCATGGTCGTAATGGTGTGCTTCGTGTTAGGTTCCGACGAAGTCTTGCTTCAGAAGCAATCACCAAGGAAGTGTTGGTTTACTGAAATTAGCATAATTGATAATTTGAAGAAACCTTTTTTGCTCACACAACCCTCAACAGGTATGTGCCAACTATATTCCAACACTATCGGTGCCGAGTATGATTGAAAATACGAACAGGGTGAAACGCAAGATTCAGCTTAAACCCGTGGCAGTGAAACGTCAAGAAATCTCAATACCAAAAGAGATGATTGAACAAGCTGAAGCCGCGAAGGCTGCAGAAGCCGAAACAGAAGAATCCAAACTTTCTGCCGACGCACTCGCCGTCCTTTTCATTTGCCAGCGGGGCCATCAATCTTTCATTAGTATCCTTCAAGGAGTTAACAGTACTCGGGTTCCGATTGGCAAAAACCCTCTCAAAGAAGATGAAGTTCGATCGATATTAACTGACCTTGAAACTCAAGGCTATCTTAAGAAAGCTAAAATGCAAGACCAACCAACATGGACGGCAACACACAAAGTACGAGAGTTGGAAACCTAATCAACCTTCGACTTTGTGGCTTCTCAAATTTATCTCATAGGCTGTCGGACAGCCTCGGGTGGTCCATTTTATCAGATGACTTCTCGTTTCTTAGAACTCTGCAGCGATTCGTTCGCCGTGTTCAGTCAAGAAGTAAAACGAGTGATACACTCCTCGTCGTTGTTCGACGAGTCCTGCTGAAAGTAACCGCTTTAGATGATATGCGGCGGTACTGGGTGGAATATCTAACGCCCTTGCGATGTCACGCAAAAACGTTCGTTGCCCATTTAGGGTTACTAAAATATCTCGACGAGTTCGGTGGCGTAAAACTTTCTCTGTAATCGGAGTCATTTTTTTTACCGTCCGGGATTCTCCAGCAACTCGGATGGCATTTATTTTACACTCTTAAATATATACTTTGCGGCACAAATACGTACATGAATTATTCAAGTGAATATTTACTAAAATCAGTAACTATTTCACTCAATATGCATCGAAATTCATTTTCAACAAAGACATTGATGATAAAAACCCATAAGAAGATGAAGGCAGTGTAAACAATATCATCATACTGCACATCATTGAATTAAGAAATACCCGCTGGCTGGGGTAGGCATGTCGAAAAACCGAGGAAAAGATACCTACGATCTCATCATGTCCCTTCTTTCCCTAAGTGAGATTCAACGACGAATCCTCATTTCCCTCGCCCATATCTACCCCCGTGCAGCTTCAGGTAAACAACTCATCACTTTGATTGGATATAGCGGTAAAGCCAAGTCCCTGTATCGTGGGCCGCTTGAACGTCTTGAAAAGGAAGAACTAATTCTTGTTGATCGGTTGACTCCACGTCTTCATTCAATTCGGGTCAATCACCTACATCCACTAATTGCTTATCTCATTGAACTCATAGAGGCCCATGGGAAGAAGACCTTAGAGCTTTATACCCAGGCGCTTGAGGAGGGAACATCCATTGACGGAAACGAATGAACATCTGCTCACCGGAATGGTTCGGGAGCAATATATCATCGAATGGGTCTTTTTAGGTATCCTCTGGACGGTAAGCATCATTTGTGCCTATATCCTAATCACGGACCTTCTCCTCCTTCCCTCCTTAGGTCCTCCTTGGACGCCCACACCATACCAGACTTGGTGGCAATGGCTAATCCTTGCATTTCAGCACCCCTATGTATGGCCCGCTGCGTTAGCCACCGCAATTGCTTTGGTCTTGACCATAAGTGTAACAATCTATTTTGCCCTCTGGATTCCTTCTCGTGTTGATAGTACCATCCAATTAGAACTGCACCGTATCGGACCGACCACAAAACTTCGTCTTCGTCGACAGTATGTCACGAAAATTAATTCCAAGGGGCTCCTTATGACCAAGCTGTTAGCAAAGACAACCGGTTCAGGTGAGTATGGTTTGGTGATGTTGCGGGCTTCCTTTCCAAAGGCGCCGCCAGAGGAATTAGAAGCGGTGGCACAACGAAATTTCTTAGCTTGGGACAAAAACTCAATCGCTGCCGTATCTTCGGTGGATGAACTTCATTTCAAAATCACACAACTTGCTCGTGCCTTTGCAGAGCTCTAATTTGTCTTTTTGATTCTATTGAATTAATTCAGTGACAGTTCCAATGCATCGTGTGTTCGCTTCACGAGTAACGACGCGATCCCCGGCGCGGAGCATTTCAGGTCCCTTTTTGAACGTCATTCGAACTCGAGCAACATCCCCAACTACCAGATAATCTTTGTTGAAGATTTTCTCATAGATAACAGGTTGTTGAATAGTTGCACTATGGAATACTGGTTCGTAGCCTGGTCGAATACGTGTAGGGTGACGAGTAACGATAATAGTGGCGTCAAAGGTCTGAACAGCTTTCACATCAGCATCCTTATCGCTAATGATTTGTCCTCGGCGAATCTTTTCAGGAGGAAGTCGTTTAAGATCAAAACCGAAGACATCTCCCGCCTTCACCCGTTCAACACGTTTTTTGAACACTTCAATGGAACCAATCCGACCCTTTAAGAACCGACCATCTTTATCAGGACCACAAAGAATTGGCTGACCTGGCTTGAAGATTCCTTCTTGAACAGTACCTGTAATGACGACATTTGTACCCCGTATACCTCGATAGACTTTGTCGATATAGGCAAAGGCAGGCATTTCAAAACGTTCTTCGGGAATACGAGTTGGCAGATCTCTTAGGGTTTTTCGAAGAAGATCTAATCCCTGTCCATTTACACAACTCACTTCAAATACGGGAACGATGACTCGATGAGCAATTTCACGGCATATAATGGCAATGTCATCTTCTGAGGTGACACGGAGAGGAACATGTCCAATTTCTTTAATGGTCTCAAACACTAGATTGCGTACATGGTTTCTCACTGACTCATCGCAATCATCGATTTTGTTAATCACTACCAGAAGGGGTAATTCTTGATTAGAAACCAACAGAAGGTGCTCACGAGTAATATCATCTAAACGAAGGATTCCACTTCGTTGTTCTTCTGTTATCGCCAGTTTATATTCAGCTTGACAAGGAACAAGAACCATGCTGTATTGCGCCGAAGCACCGAGGACGCTTCGAATCATTGTCTTCGCATATTCCTTATGACCTGGAGCATCGAAGATGGTGATTATTCGATTTGCTTGGTCCAGAATTCGTGCTCGCTTGGATTTATCCAAGGGTGCTTGCATTGCCATGAACTCCCCCTGTTTATCGATTGCAGCAAAGGTGACATGCAAATCGGCTGTTTGTCCACGTTTCAATTCTTGAGGATAAGTTAATAGAACAGCTCTGGCTTGGCCACTTCCATCATCAAGCTGGCATTGAATGAGGACGCCGGCCAATGTGGTTTTACCGCTATTTACTCGTCCCACTAAATTCATGCCTAAGGTCTCAGGGACCATCGGGGTGATAATTCGGGCTAACGTGAAACTGGCTACAATCCCTTTGTCAGTGTTATAATGAGTTTCTTCTAGAATGTCAATTCCTGCTTCCTTACAGAGGGCTTTCAGAACCACTTTACTCTTCTCAACTTCATCATTAGTGAGTCCATAAATTTCCCATTTCTTCCCATGTATATCTTCAATTCCCACAACGAATTGCCCAGAGCCCTCACTGGTGATTAACTTTAATTGTGCAATTAATTTTGCTTGGCGATCCCCAGTACCATCTCTATCAGTAAGAACACGTTTGAATTCGGTATTTCGTGTTTCTCCATTGGCAATAAGTTGGTCAAGATTGAAGTCTGCTTTCACTTGGCGTTCACGCACAATTTCAGTTCGTTATTGAAATTAGACAGAACATCGGCATATCAGCCTTTTGTTTTCTTCTTTACTGCCTTGAACGTAACATTTCATGTTCTTCTAGGTATGAAATAATCGGGGTTAATGTAGAAAAGACAGCGATTGCGCCTTCGGCTAGGAGTTCTTCTTTTGTCCGAAGCTTTGACTGACGAGCGATACATCGAATTTTCAGTTTTTTTGCTGTCATGACATCGATTGTGGAGTCACCAATAAAAATGGTGTTTGCGGGGGTTCTTTCAAAGTGCTCAAGGATAAGTTCTAATCCCTCAGTAGAGGGCTTCATGTGAGGTGCTTCATCGCGAGATACTAACAAATCAATGTAAGACCTCAATTCAAATTTTTCAAGGAGATACTCGGCAACGGCTCTGTTATCATTGGTTAGAATAGCAATATCAATATGAAGACTCTGAAGAGTTTGAAGTATCTCTTTGGCACCAGGAACGACCTTTGCCTTTTTCGCCCCTTCCCATTCATATTTCACTGCTTCAGCATAGACTTTGTCACGAAGTTCACTAATTTCAACCGGTGTTTTTCCTTTTTCACCTGCGTAAGCAAAGGCACTGCGGAGCAAATCTTGCGTGCTATTCATTGGAAGAACCTCTGTTGGAAAGTCATGCTCAATCAGGAGATCTCGAATCGCCTGACGCATTGCACGGAAATCAATTTCAGCAGTCACTAGGGTACCATCTAGGTCGAATACGACAAGTTCGACTGCCATGATGTGCTTGCTCCGCTCTTCCGGAAATGCAGTGTGGGATTATAGGGCGGTGAAACTGGTTACCGTCTTTTTATCCAATCCTTTCACAACAGCTACAAGAAGGTCGATTGTTTTTTCGATATCGTCTAGATTCAGAATACCAACGTGGCTATGAATATGGCGTGTTGGCACACCGATGACCAAACTTGGGCAGCCGGTTCGATCCAAATGGATGACGCCTGCATCTGTGCCACCACCATACATCTGGGATAACTGGTAGGAAATCTTTTCTTTCTTTGCCGTTTTCATTACAAAGTCCAGTAATGGTTGGTTGGGAATCATTGATCTATCCATAGTACAAATTGAAGGTCCTTTACCCAGTTTTGTTGCAGCCTGTTCGGGTTTGATTCCGGGCATATCACCAGCAAGATCTACTTCAAGGGCAAAGCCAACATCGGGTTCAATGAGATGTGCCGTTGTACGTGCTCCTCGAAGACCTACTTCTTCTTGAACTGTTGCAGCACCAATAACGGTGTTTGGATGGCTGATATCCTCTTTTTTCAGTTGATGAATTACTTCCATGGCAATGAATGCTCCAAGACGATCATCGAATGCTTTTGCTGCTGCGAGTTTTCCATCTCGGATGAGCTGAAACGATGAGTCAGGCACAATTGGATCACCAACCTGAATTCCCATTTTCTTAATGTCATCTTCTGATGATGCTCCAACATCGATAAACATGTCTTTGAGTTCGACAACTTTCTTTCGTTCTTCGGGTGAGAGAATGTGGGGAGGTTTCGCTCCGAACACACCGAAAAAGAGGTCATTCTTCCTTGTCCGAATGATTACCTTTTGGGCAAGAACGACTTGACTCCACCATCCCCCTAATGGGTTAACTTTAAGGAATCCGTCTTTTGTGATTCCGGAGACAATGAATCCTACTTCGTCAACATGTCCTGCCAAAAGAATCCGGGGTTTGTCTGCTGCTCCTTTTTTGATAAACTGTACGCTACCAAGTTTATCAATTGTAATTTTATCGGCAATTGGACGCATGGTCTTCGCGACGAGAGCTGCAGCCTCTCGTTCGAAACCACTAGGTCCAAATGAATCTACTAAGGTTTGTAAAAGCTTAATTCGCCTTTTGTTCATAAGATGGCACCTGCCACGAATTCACCTGATTAGTTAGATAAACTTTTTTCAGAATGCAAAACATCGCCTTTTTTCAAGAAGAAACAAGTTTATCCAACATGAATGAGCAAGATGGATGCAACGGAGTGTTCGGCAAAGATGAATTTGACGGTTGAAGAGCTAGTCAAGTTAATTGATCATACTCGCCTTAAACCCGAGACGAAGCGAGCAAAGATTCAGGAACTTTGTGAAGAAGCTATTACGTATGATTTTGCATCAGTGTGTATCAATACAGTGCATACTGAGTACGCCGCTGAGCTATTGCAAGATTCTTCTGTGGATGTGTGCGTCGTAGTTGGCTTTCCTCTTGGAGCTACACTATCCGAAGTAAAGGCGTTTGAAACAAAAGAAGCGGTTCGGAAGGGGGCTTCCGAAGTTGATATGGTCATTAACATAGGTGCGCTCAAAGACAAAAATTACGAGTTAGTGCAATCAGATATCGAAGATGTAGTTAGTGCAGCTGACAGTGCAATCGTGAAAGTCATTCTCGAAACAGGTTTTCTGTTTGATGATGAAAAGCGGCAAGCGTGCCTAATTTGTAAAGATGCGGGGGCCCACTTTGTTAAAACTTCCACTGGATTCGGTCCAATGGGTGCTACCCCTTATGATGTTCGCTTAATGAGAGAAACGGTAGGAGCCAAAATAGGGGTGAAGGCAGCTGGTGGTATTCGCTCATTCAAAGATGCATTTCGTATGGTGGATGCAGGGGCAAATCGTCTCGGCACTAGTTCTGGAGTTGCTATTGTTGAAGGGTTTCGATGGGCGGGTTATAGTGATTCATGGCTTGAACCAGACAAACCTTGTTGGACGTGTCCAAGTCGTCAAGCAAGTCTTGCCAAGCAACCAAAAGAAGTGTATCTTTGGTACAAACAACGATGCGTTACATGTCCACATCGTGAGGATAACATCTTCAATGACTAGGAGGAAACAAAATGGCTGACAGTATCGAACAAGCATTTACAGAATCAAAACTACTCTGGGTTTCTCTAACGAAACAAACAACGAAGGAGATGGACCTTCCTTCAGACCTCTTTACTCACTATATTGGTGGACGCGGACTTGGAACAAAATTAGTATATGATCATGTCACTCCTGCAATTGCCCCACTTGCCCCCGAAAATTTACTAATATTTGCTATTGGTCCACTAACAGCAACAGCTGCACCGACTGGTGGACGTTTCTCAGTTTCCACAAAATCCCCTTTGACAGGGACAATTTTTGATTCAAATTGTGGTGGATACTTTGGGCCACAAATACGGCGTGCAGGCTATGCAGCAATTATTTTGGAAGGTCGTGCAAAAACCCCTGTCTATCTTTGGATTGATGATGGGTCAGTAGAATTTCGATCTGCAAAAGCCGTTTGGGGCAAAGAAGTTAGTCCTACCACAGATTATCTTCTGGAGGAGACAAATAGTAAGGCACAAGTTGCCTGTATTGGTCCAGCAGGGGAGAACCGAGTTAATATTGCAGCCATTATGACTGATAAGCATAGAGCTGCCGGACGTGGCGGTGTCGGTGCGGTCATGGGTTCAAAGAACTTGAAAGCAATTGTTGCCCTTGGCACAAAGAAGGTAAGCATAAATGATTCTGAGCAATTTGATCAGGTTCTTAATCGGGTTCGACGACTAATCAAAAAGGACTCCATTACAAACAAATCGTTGCCCGTATATGGAACTCCAGTATTGGTCAATCTTGCCAATGAATACGGACTATTACCGACGTTTAACTTTCAAGAGGGAACCTTTAACGACGCTGAAGGCGTTTCGGGTGAGAAATTATTAGAGCGTCTCTTTGTGAAGAAATACCATTGTTTTGGTTGTCCTATCGGGTGTGGACGGATAACCCGTGCTTATGGTGAAGAAGGTGGTGGTCCCGAATATGAATCCCTGTGGGCTTTAGGACCCCAGTGCGGGATTAATGACCTTGAGTGGATAGCTGCAGCCAATTTTCGGTGTAATGAACTGGGAATGGACACGATTTCCATGGGAAGTACATTGGGATGTGCAATGGAATTAGTTCAAACCGGAAATCTTAACGCTCCACTCAAGTTCGGAGATACCGAAGGATTACTTGAACTCATTGAGGATGCCGCTCTTGCACGAGGTTTAGGCACTGAAATTGGCGAAGGATCCAAAGCATTAGCAAAGCGTTACAATGCTCCAAATTTAGCCATGCATGTAAAGGGTCTTGAAATTCCTGCTTATGATCCCAGAGGAGTTCAAGGCCATGCGCTCGCTTATGCGACCTCCAATCGTGGTGGTTGTCATTTAAGGGCCTATCTAATTGGCCCTGAAATACTTGGCTCGCCGGTCCTCATTGATCGTGATCGTACAGAAGGAAAAGCTGAGCTAGTTATTCTATTTCAAAATCTTTCAGCAGCAATGGATTCAATCGTACTCTGTCGATTTACAACATTCGCATTCGGCATCGAAGATTATGCGGATCTTGTTTCCTCCGCTTCATCTCTTTCGGTTTCTGGGAGAGAGCTCCTTCATATTGGTGAACGTATTTGGAATTTAGAACGATTGTACAATATTCGTGAAGGTTTTTCAGCTAAAGATGATTGTCTTCCTCCTAGGTTCTCCACACCTTTGCCTGAAGGTGGTTCTCGTAAACGAATTGCGCACTTGAATGAAATGCTTCCTGAATACTACAAGCTTCGTGGATGGGATGCGAAAGGTAATCCAACGAAATCCCGCTTGAAACATCTGAATCTCTAAAGGCACGGAATTTAATCGAGTGAATCTTTGATGGCAGAAAATAGCAATTCAACGCATTCTGTTCGTATTGCACGTATTCTTTCCAACCTCCTTTCTCCCCCAGTCATTGCCTTTGGCACAGTGCTGGTCTTTGCATTATTTTCTCCCATTGGAACTGGGCTTCTTCTATCTTGGCAGTCTTTTTTGGTTGGACTTGTTTTTTTAGTTATAGGTCCCATTGTTCCGTTATCCCTAATGGTGGCTCGGGGGAAGATAACCTTTGATGTGAAAAATCGACGTGATCGCCCCCTGCTTTATCTTGTAGCCATTCTTTCCTATCTCGGTGGGGCATGGGTGGCATGGTTTTATTATAATCATGCAATGGCAGTTATTGCGGTTGCTTACGCCGGAGTAACCTCAGTGATTGCAATCGTGAGTTTGTTTTGGAAAGTCTCCGCTCATGCTGCAGGAGTTGCAGGACCAATTACTGGGTTAATTTGGGCCTATGGAGTTTTTCTGCTCCCTGTAATGCTCTTAGCGATTATTGTATCATGGTCTCGATGGAAATTAAAACTCCACACGCCCCTACAACTTCTTGCTGGTATCCTTATTGCCATCTTGGTAACTGCAAGTGTTTATTGGATTCTTTGGGGATTTCCTACAGTTCTGTAGGTCCAATTGATTTTACGCTATTTGAATAGTCAAATCAATTGTATCTGGGAACCTGTTGCTTAACCCAAGCTCATAGATGAGTATCCCTCGGTCTTCTCGCTGTTCCGCAACCGTAGGTCGTCGTGGAAGTTCTACTTGAGCCCCTGAGAGTTGTATCATAACTCCTTCGGGTCCTTGAGATAGCGCCTCGGTTGCTAAAACTTGTAACGATAGCGTTGCTGTTAGGTCCTCTGTTGGAATTAACCAAATTCCAATCGAAACAGAATCCTCTGTGGGGTTGTGAAGTGTAAGCCAGGTGTGAAGTTGGTTGCCTGAATAAATACTGCACAATATGGGAGTCATGTCATACCAGATAAGCTCCATGGCCTTTGTTGATGGGCGAAGGTAGGGGAATGTGCGAATTTTACGCAGAACCTGCCCGTCGATTGATACTTCATGTTCAACCTGAAGGCTGATTCGAAAATGTTCATCAGCTAATGTGAAACTGGTTTCAGCTTCTTCTAACCGAAAACCGGCGTTGAGTAACGAATCGTCACCCAGTTGGAACGCCCATTGGCGTTCTAATTGCTGTGCTAATTTCGATTGTTCTTGTGAACCAATTTGGCTAGCTTCATGTAATATTTCAGAAAGCCGTCGCCGAACAGCATCGAGGTTTGCCTTGCCTTGACCTAGAAGGGTAAAAGCAAGAGGTACCTGCGCGTTTAATATCCTCGAGGCTTTTAACCGATTTATCACATCGGCTTCTGAATTCTGTAATGCCTGTACGGCTTCGTTGTAAGTTTGATCCCAGTCCTCAAATATGGTAATTTGTGCTGCCAGCGCTGAAGTTACTCTTAGGCGTGATCGCATGAGTTGGTCATATTGGGATAAAACTGCTTCAATGTCATCAGAATCTCCTTCGCTAGCCGCAGCTTGCAATGCCTTTTGAATCTGGGTGGTTGCTCTTCGAAGCAACCGGGTTTGCGAACTTTTGGTTGAGGTGAGTGTTGCAAGCTTAGCAGTAGCCGTTCCTGCTGCGCTTAGAGCTAGAATCTCATTACGTGAATCTCTTTTAACTGCCGCAGCTTTTGCCAGTGTTTGGGCTAATTGCTCCCCTTGGGTTAGCAGTTGTTCCCATTGTGATTCATCTGCAGGTTTTTCATCATAAACCAATGCGTTTACGTTTCGTAATAACAAGAAAGCAAAGGGATAAGCTTCACCAGTTAACTCCGTAGATGAAGGCATAAACGTGAATGTTTGTTCAGCAAAGTCTCGTGCATCATCCTTCAGTTTCTGAATTTCTGGTACTACCGTTAAACTGCTTATCCGCTGAAGTAGAATCCACACCAGTAGCGAACCTGCCTTCAAAGCCTGTACTTTTTGTCGACCTTTCGCTTGTGCGACCATTGCAGTGGTTGCATAATCTTCCATCTTGTCAAGATCTTTAGTGAGGAAAGTCGCTGTGATTTTACCTGAGGACTTGGGAGATACCTTTGAGAGTAAAAGCTGTAGAGCGAGTTGAGCCCGTATCTGCGGATCCTTTGTTTGGAAGTACAGTTGTTCGTTGAGTTGGTTGCTCTGTTCCATTAGTCGATGCCCTGAGTCAGTCAATCTGTCAGGGGGTCTCTGCGCTAGTTGCTGCACAACTTGAGAAACGACTTCAAGATCTTGTTCGTTAATTTTCGTAGAGGAAGTCATTTCTGGTATGAGTTGAGACGCATACTCGGCTGCAGTATTCAGTAGGGTGTCCTTCTCTTCTTCCGATGCTACCTCAAAAAGGCGCATAAGGGCTTGAATGAGCTCACGAGTGAGGGTTTGATAAGTCTCAGGCGTCGCCCCTAATTGTTGTAATTGGTGCAAGGCGGTTTGTTGGAATTTCAGATGTAATTTTGCTAAGGAATAACGCGCATCTCGGGAATCTAACTTTGGCATTAATCTTGCCAGCAGTGCATCAATCCGCTTTGAAATTCGAAGAATGAGGTTTTGATCTGCTGGTCGATCTAAAAGTGGTATAGTACGTATGAGCGTTTTGAGTGCACCTGTTATCGCTTCTTCAAGGAGTTGTGGAGGGTCAAAGGGAACCTCTCCAAGAAGGAGCATAATATGATCAAGCTGCTTGACTGCTCCACTTAAATCATCCAGAGCCCGATAATGAAAAACAGCGGTCCGCGCAAAACGCAAACTGCGTAACAAATCATCTCCCAGTGCTTTACTGGACTTCCCCTGAGCTAGCTCAAACCATATTTTGCTTGCTCGTGTACCAAATTTCGCCGTTGAAAAGGCATCACGGAGTTCAATAGCTGCGTTCATAGCCGTCGTGATATGCTTGAGTTGTGATGACCGGAGCTTCTTGGTTGACATCGTTTGTTGGAGACGCTCCTTCAAATGCTCTTCACTGACATCTAAGACCTTTAGGTCATCAATTGCTTGGAGTGCAACAGCAATTGTTTTCCCTTTCTCTTCACCCCGGTCCTCCATGGTTTTGAAGAGGGCTTTCCACTGCCGAGTAAGTTTTCGTAACAAAACGATTTGTTTGGTTGGTTCCTCCTCCTCAGCTAATGCCGTGATGATTTCCTTAGACTTTGAGGTTTGATAAGCAAGAAGGGAGCTGCGTTGAAATTTTTCAGAAAATTCGACCAATTGTTCCAATTCTGCCTTCATTGTGGTTTCTGGAATGATGATGAGACGATGTAGTAATATTTGGAGAACTTTCTCTATTGTGGGGGCCTCAGTTGTTTCTAAATTTTCCAGAATGGTTGCAATCGCGGAGGCTTCAAGGGCAATGAGTTCGTTCCGGTAATCTCCTGCTGGAACGATTCCTAACAGCCAGTGAACCTTCCATAATCGGGCTAACGGTTCGACTTTTCGTTTGGCTGTTATCTCCGTTAAGGTCGTCTCCAAATGATTACGACCAAATTGTCGTACTTCAAGGGCTTCCCGAATTGTAAGGTCAGCGTTTTTCGCGAACATAACGGCGTCTTGAAGTTTATTTTCAGCAAGAAAGAGTTGGGAGAGTTCACTAATTCCTTGGGTTTCTAACTTGCGACGGAGTTTAGCGGGAAGCTTCGTTAAGTCTGATAAGGGGATGGATGGGTCAAAGCCAACCATAGTATTCACCACTTTACACTAGGTAGAGGCGCAAAACACGAATAAGAAATTAGTTTGTTGTTCAAAGTCACAAACCTCTCATGCTCGTATCTCCTCTACTAGTGTGGAACGCTATGAGTGTAGAATTAATTGAGGAAGTAAAAAGTTATGCACCTGAAGCATGTGTGAA
>JAEOSV010000057.1 GCA_016840185.1 Candidatus Hermodarchaeota archaeon
CTGCAGTATTCCGCTTGAAACTTTTGAGCCTTCTCCTTGAAAACCGAACTGCACGCTATTCAGAGTTTTGGAGTTTCTTACCCTCTAATCCCGCTCCACGACGTGACGCAAGATGTCGGAGTAAACTCACCGTGGTTCGCAACTTCGAGGTCTCCTTCAAAACCAACTCTTCAGAAGCTTCCTTGTCAGTAACCATATTCGCCTGAGTCAACACTCGCCTCATCCACCCGAGCTGATCCTCATCGAAGGCGGAATTGATAATCTTCTTTGAAACGACATCCACCGTCATATGTTCCTTGATTGAAGATGAAAGCGTTTCATACTCCTCTTTGGTTGCCATGTACACGCAGGCACCCACATCCACACTTTCTGGTAGCACACGTTCCATGAAATCCCGAATCCCTGCCGTCACGGCCAACGATCCTTTGAGCACGATAGTCTGCTCACTCACTCCAGCAGTGAGAATTGCTGCAAGCAAATCAAAACCAAGATTCCGAATTGCCGTCTGAACAGTAAACGTCACCGGACGAAAATCATACTCTTCGGGTTCATTCTCAGTCCGGTACCCCAGTACCAACCCAGCCTTAGAAAACTCTACCCGGAATTCATGTGGACAGACCTTCCCCGAGATTACCCGACCTATCATGGTAGTGCCCTCTACCTTGTCCCAGGCGTCTTCTGGTATCTCTAGTATACCATCAGTGTGACAAATGGGACATGTAACTTTGAGCTTCACGGGGGTGACACCTCGACGCAGCAAGCCGACTAGCATAGAGTGAGGTTCTCGTTCAAATACTCTTCTCTTTTTGTGGGAAAAGTCGTTGAACTGTCTTCAATCCAGTGTTACTTACTTAAACTATTTCATATTAACGCAGATTTAAACAAATAACCCATTCTACAGATAAAGCTTTTTAAAGCGTCTTGCACCCGTCCCTATAGCGGTTTGGTACCTTTTCCAGACGGAAACAAGGGATTTGGAGTTGCGTGTGAACAGACCATGCGAACCATTCACAGCGCCTAAACCCCTACTAGTGTACATGAACTGCATCCTCGAGGTCGATACATATGCATCGTCGAACCCTAATCTGTTTGACATTTCTCGCATTATTTTTATTTTCATCAACAAGCTTCTTAGCCCCAATAACTGGGACACTTCCTAATAATGAGACCAATCCTAATAGTAAAACGGATACAAATTTCGCATCATCCCCCTTGATGCCACCGCCACCTGAAGGTCCAACTTGGGACGGGACAGAATATTTGTATGAAGGACTTGGGCAAGTTCTAACAACTCAGGAGTATTCAGCTGGAACTACAGGAACTTTATCCGCTTCTGATCTTGATTTTGGTGAAACCAGTTTTGGACAAGTCAACCTGCCACAGGGCTGGACGGGATATGAGCTTTCAGCGAACGTGTTCAACCTCTTCGATAATATCGCACATATTGAAGGCAGTACTCGAAACGGAGATTTTGAAAGTGGAACAACCTCACCCACATACTGGGATGAAAGTAAACGTGGAATGTCTGGTGCCGGTCTTGTGGGTATCGATTGGTACTATGGCCCTGCGTGGGGTGAGACCGGAGATGGAGTTGCTGTTTTAGCCAATTGTACGAGCTATAATTGGGTTTCAAATGCAACTTACATTGAATATGTCGGTTGGACGCAAACTATCGACCTCAACCGAATAGACGCCACAAGTGCAACACTTTCCTTCGACGTCCAATTTTACGATGATAACATTCATGGTCGTGATGATGATGACGAAATGTCAGTCTACGCTGAAGTCGGGGGTGCGGAACGCCATTTCGTCTGTCACCGCTACGCCCTCAACGCCTATCGAGGCGGCTGGGGATTCCATTCCATCGAATTCTCCTTATCAGTCGACGAACTCAATGCTTGGACATCAGATACAATCAATGTCACCGTCGGAATGACCGTGGACTTCGATTGGACAATTAACAACGTCTTCTACATGGACTTTGATAACGTCAAACTGATTGTCAGAGGAAAACCAAGTCCCACGAATAGCGCAATTCAGCTTCGACTTAACAGCACTAATTCTTGGTCTGATACGAGTTATGGGTCTGGCACTATCACTATAACGGGAACCTGGGGACCTTATGCCTCTGACCACAACATCGCCGTTATCTGGTCGACTGCAGCCTCACGAAGTCGAAACGTTGATTTCAATTACACCCTCACCTTGAAGATTTCAAGAAGTGGTCAAACGAAATCACAAACCGGACCTGAAGGTTCCGCTTTCTGGGTCAAACAAGGTTCTTCGGTCTATTGGACCACCTGGTTCTTCGCTGATTTCTATTCAATCTATTATGAAAACTACAACTTCACTATCCAAAAACCCGGAACAGAAACCTGGACCCTTTCATCTGCAATAGATCCCAACCTGCAAGACCAAACAGGATCCGTTACAGAAGATGGAACATCAGTGAGTCTATCTTCAACGATTTCCGCGTTTGGCTGGTGGAACTTCACATTCTCTTCAACCAATCGGGTAACCTCCATCACTGGCCTAGCTACTAGTTATGATATCGGCAACTCCCTCAACATCAATGTCAATCATGACACGGTGACCTCGGGGCAATGTAACATCACAATCTATGAAACTGGAACCACAACAATCGTCCACAATGAATCCAAATCGTTACCCGGGTCAACCCAAGTCTCCTTCACTAAACTCTTTGATAGTGGCGATACCTTCGCCGCAGGAGAGTACACCATTTGTGCAACCTATGATAATGACGCAACAGGAGCAATGACCAGTGCAGGCTTCTATTTGGCCCAGTTCAAGATCATCCACAACACCGCTCTTGAAATTGAATTAGCTGCAGCCTCGAAAACGGTCATTCGTGAACCGGGAACCTATTTCCTCCGTCTCACCTATGATGACCTAGACAAAACGGTTAGTCCCTGGGTGGCAAATACCACTGGGAAGGTGCGGATTAATGGGTCCTTAGATGGTAATGATATATTTTTCCGTGAGTACGGAAACCTGTATCAAGTAGAAATTTCAAGCATGTTACTAGATGTTGGGGATTACTCGTTCACCGTTTGGGCGGATGAACCCTATCACGATTCAGCATCGGATTCGATTACGATTCTCGTCCGCGAAGATGCTTCACTCATGGCACATGAATCCCCAGGATTGACTCTACCGTATGGTGAGACCTTCACTATTCAAGTCTACTACAACAGTTCCAGTGGTAGTGGGATTACCGGAGCCACCGTAACGGCCATCGATTGGCCCGGCACTCCAACAGGCGTAGGTAACGGGACAGGATGGTATGAAATCACCTTTGATACCACCGCCCAATCAGACCCAGGCACTTACACAGTGACTATTGAAGCAGAATCCGTACCTCCCAACTATTATACTAAACGAACAGTCGTCCTTACTATTGTAATTCGACAAGTTTCAACCACAATGGACTATACGCCTCCAGGATCTATTCCCTTTGGCGAAGACGTGGTTATCCCCATTAATTTTACAGCCAATGATCCAGAATCCACCGCCCATAATGGAGATCCTATCACGAGTGCCATCTTTAATCTGCAACTGGATGGCAGCCCCCTCACGTATATTGCGGATTATACAATAGTAAATCATACTGATGGAACCTACACCATCACTCTCCTTGCATCAAGCGGCAAAATTACTGCAATAAGTTCCTATACCCTGGTTATCAGTGCCACTCCATCGAATGCCATTTATGGTGATGTCATTCGATCCGTTGGTTTCCAAATCGTGGGACACCAAACACAAACCATCGTCAACCAACCTGACCCAACCGCGTATGGAGAGCCCACCAATGGAATTGCTGTACAATGGTATGACCTCAACGGAACATTGTTGAATCCGTATCCAAGTTTCTTCAACTACCTTGAGGTGCGTTGGGCAGGGAACAATTCGCTTGTTGCTACACGATCCTCATTAACATTTAACTTAGATACGAGCTTGTGGCTCCCAGGTACCTATGATCTCACTGTCACCACGTTTCCAGATACGGGCCTTTACAGTGGGAGTACCGGCAGTTTGCGGATAATCATCATCATCCATCAAACGGCAGTCACAATTCTTCCACCAGAACCCACACCCTGGCAACAGACTACTTGGATAACAATTCAATGGATTGACCTCACATCGACAGGATACATCGCTGCCACTGAGGCGTCACAAATCATTGTTACTGGAGCTGTATCTCGGACCATTAATAATCCAACTAGTTGGACTTTTGAATTGGATACATCTGGATTAGAAATTGGGGATTCACATTCCATTACCGTGCAGGTCATTGCAAAAACAACCCCACAAATTTATGAAGATGCTAGTAGTTCCTTTGATCAATTAACGATCCGTGCACACCGCGTCTACGTTATCGTTACAGGACCAGCACCAGTCCCTGAAGACGGAGTATTCAGATTAAGTGTGAGTTGGACGGACTTAGACACAGGCGCACCTATTGATAATGCTACGTACCTTCTAGAAATCGAAGTTACTCAAATTTCCGGACCCACAGCCCCCACGCTACCTTTCTACGAACCTAATAATCTCGACTTTACCATTAGTGCATTGGATTGGGGTCGAGGCACGCACCTATTAAACGTCACTGTGACCGCTAATTCAGCCAACTTTGATGTCGGATTCGGCACTGTGAACGTGGTTATCCGAAGACACTCCATTATAGCTGATGTTGACCCCATTCCCCGTGTCCCTGTGGGTAACGACTGGACTATTACGCTACGGGTTAATGATAGTGACCTCATCCCGTCTTCTGGATTGCCTGAGGGAAATATTAGTTCAGTTGTTATTACTGGTGGAGCAGTACCCATTGTTCTCAATAGTGGAAATTGGGGAACATGGGTAACGAATATGACAAACGGTATCTATGAAATAACCTTAGATATCTCTGGCTGGTCTCGGGGAACCTATAGCCTACAGATTTCTGTCACAACTTCAATCCAATATGGCGATGGAGTTGTATACACTCAACTAATCATTCGCCAATTAGCTACTAGTTTCACGTATACCAGTCCTCCCGTTGTGCCATTCGATGAAGACGGTTTTCTCATTGTCACCTATCTTGTCGACGATCCACCTGCAGTCAATCAAGATGGCGACCCAATCACTGGCACAATCACCATCACTATCATTGAACAAATAGATGGATTACTGACTCGATACACGCATTTCGATTGGGTCTATATAGGATCAGGTCGATACAACATCACCTTCTACAGCACCTACCTCGACAACCAAAATCCACCCTACACCTATGATTTTAACATTACCATATCCGAGGTGTCTGGTGATTTTCGGGATGGTCAACTCGATTTTGTGCCTCTCGATCTTCGTGCTCTCGTGATGTGGTTACATCCCACCGCGGTACCACTGACACCTTATGGCGATAATGTGGAAATTGATGTTGCGTACGAAGTGTTAGACGGAGGAAGTCGTCAGAATGGTGATCGCATTTCAGGGGCAACTATCCGCGTGAATGTATCTAATTTGGTATTTGGATTAGATTACACTGTTACCTGGATTGGAGGTTCCGAAGTATATCGGATCACCATCTACGCCGATGTTGTTGATACGATTCGATGGTATCAAATTTCAGTTGAAACGATTTCTGTTCCACCAGGATATAACCCAGATTCAATAGCAAGGCTTGATTTTCGAGTTCGTACCCTGGAAACCACTTTGCAAGTTGTTATTCCTGATCCCGTTCCGTGGGGTGACAATTTCATTATCGATATTTTCTATTCAAACAACGATCCGGATAGTAGTACACAGGGAGCCCCACTTCCTGGTTTAGATCTCAACATTACACTGGTTGGATTTGCGTATACTATCCAAGATCTCGGTTCTGGAAACTATCGCATCACGGTAAACTCCAGCATCATTGGTTCACCTCTCCTCTCACCCCACTCTATCACGTTAGC
>JAEOSV010000058.1 GCA_016840185.1 Candidatus Hermodarchaeota archaeon
GAAGCCATCAGGAAGGTTCAAAGCCGGCATGATGGTTCGAATCACCGTGTAGCTGATGTGCTCATCGGTGATGAAACTGGCGTCATGCTCCTTACTCTCTGGGATGATGAAATCTCTAAAGTTGAAGAGGGCAAATCTTATCGGGTTGTTAGTGGACAATCAGGGCTGTTTCAAGGACGTATGCAGGTGAGTTTAGGACGAAGTGGAAAACTCGAAGATTCCACCGAAGCCATCGCAGAAGTGAATACGGATCGGAATTTATCATCAAAACCTAAGTCACCTCCAAGGGATGCCAAAGGTCGAAAGAACCCCGGAGATCGCCGTGATACACCGGTTCGCCGAACGCGGGGCTTCAAGTGGTCTCGGATTGAAAAGAAATCCGAGTAATCTTAGTATTCTGATTACATTATTTTTAAAGAAAAAAAGGAAAAAGGGGAGGGTTTGCCTGAAACTTGTGGCAGTGCCTCCGTGTGTGTAAGTTTCTTTTAGTATCGACCACGACCGCGGTCTCGACTGCCACGACGGGATCCCCCGCCGCCACGTCGATAACCTCCGCCGCCTCGGTCACCACCGTAACTGCGACCTCCGCCGCCACCATATCCGCCATATCGGCGGCGTGGACGTTCATGCTCGGCTGCAGAGAGGTCGTTTTCCATGTCGATTTCGTCGATTTCTGAATCTGCGTCTTTCAGTTCGCCATACCGTCCGATGTTTAGTCGGAGATGGCCTTGGAACAGGCTAGTGTAGCCGTTCTCTAATCGGTAGCTCTTGTCTGGTTCAACTGTGTCAATCATATCATCCCAAAGGGAGAGGACCACTGTGCCAGTGGAGTCACCGGCCACTGCATCTAATACACGATGCGTTTCGCCATCACGTCGTGACGTGACTTCGCGTTCTTCACCCTTTTCAATGACTTTGAAGGTGATGTTCAAACTTTTCATACTGGGTCGCAAGTCTGCGACTGTTGCCTCAACAGGCTCTCTATCGTAGCTCATTTTCGGTACCACGTATCTATATCAAATCAGGCTCCAAAACAAGAACGTAACTCGGGACTCAACCATATCTGGAATCTAGCCCAAACACATTACACATTTCGGTGCTGATACCTTGCCAAACGGGCACCCCTATAAAAAGCCTTGCCTCTGCGCTATCAATTCTCCAATTAATCAGCGGTCTCCCTTTTCCTCTTTTATTAGAAGGATTCCAGTGAAATCCATTCGCTGTGAACAAAACGATCTTTATGAAAGCATGACTGTGAGCGTTCCTGCACCATACATGGTTAGACAAAAGCGTACAACAGTATCAAGTAAATCGTAGGTTCGAATCTGTGCGCGATACCAAGGGGTATCAATGGTATATAGGCCGTGACCGGTTGGGGTCACTTGCACCTCAATGTCTTGTCCCTGTAAGCTTTCGTACACCCAATGATACACTTCGCTCTCTGTTTCATCTTTGGAACTGTGTCTCATTTGTTGCGGTTCGTGTCCCACATCTTTGGTTGCCATTTTTCTATCACCATCCAATTGCGAGGTTCTGAAGAACAATTAATCAAAGGGTAGCATTGCATATCAATCGAGGGGAGCTTTGGAGTGCAACATTCGACGCCTGAGATGGTTTTTTCGCAGTTTTTTGCACAGATTGGTGTAAAATCTAGGTTCAGGCGACAGTGGGCTGCCAAGGTCAAAACGTGAATGGATATATACCACCTCTGCCTGAATGTAGAACCACAGCGAGACATTGGTGTCTTCTGTGGATTTGGTTGATAAGGGTATTATTGCTGAGTTGGAGGGTAATTGCCGTCAGTCTTACCGAGTGTTAGCTAGGAAACTCGGTGTGTCCAGTAAAACTGTTCGAAGCCGGATTGAAAAACTGATAGACGCTGGTGTGATTCAACGATTTATCATCGAGCTGAACCCAGAACTCTTGGGAGCGCATCTGGTGATTGCAGAGTTGTCGACGCTAGGATCCGAAGATGTTCATACGTTTATTACTCAAATTGGGGCGAGTCCGGTGGTTCGGTTAGTGTCTCGGTTGGCAGATGGAACGTATGACGTGGAAGCTGAAGTTCGTGGGAAGATGGGTACCGTGAACTTCGGGCAGTTTCTTCGGAGTCTTGATCGAGTTTCTGCGATTGAAATTCATGAGGCAATTGAAATGCACCCCTATGTCACAAGTGAAGCGTTCGTCAAACCGCAAGCCCTAGATTTCGGATTTTCAGCAATGCAGTTACGCGTGTTACGTTGTTTACGAGAAAACCCACGTATGCCCGTTGTTGATATCGCTCGCAAAACGGAATTAACCGCAAAACGCGTGCGCCTGCTCCTACGCGAGTTTCAGAATACGAATACACTCCGATTTACCCTTCAATGGTTACGGAGCTCAGCTGACCAAATTGAATTTCGAAGTCGAATTCGGTACAATGCTGAAAATACAACCCCCAAAAAACTAGTGACATGGCTCAAGGATCAATACCCTTTGGAATATTGGACCTCCTATCTACTCACCGATGAACCCACACTTCTGCTTGATTTTGCCGTCGACACCCTGCATCAAGTTGAATCTATTGATGTCCAACTCAAAGCATCACCTTATACCTTGATTGTACACACCATGATCATGTTTCCCCATCGAAAATTCCCTGGACTTGGTCAGAATCAACTGGACACCCTGCTTGATATGGAAATTTCGTGAAAACCTGATTTTCAACCACTAGGTGCAATTTTTATCTCATTCGATTCGGTTTCTGCGATTTTTTGCACAGTAAAGCTCCCCTCGATTGATATGTGATTCTGAGGTAGGTTAGTTACCAAACAATATGGTTGCCTCCTCTTGAAGGGGGCAGTTATTTGGAGGGATTCACAAAATGAAATCAAATACAAAGAAAATAATCTGGCTCGGAGTCGGGCTGACACTCCTTTTTGCTATGGTAATCCTGCCTTTGGGTGTCGCTATTGCGATTCGCCCATCGTTGCTTCCTGATCTTGACGCCGGCATTCCACAAATCGATACCGATGACCCTTTTGTTGGAGTTGATTATGACTGGCTCGGTTGGGACGGTACATATTCTAGTGGCGGAGATTATTCCATTGCACCGATATGACATTCGTAAAGAGCGAGTGAACCAACCCACCTATCCGACACAATTGGAGGGGAGATTTACCCTCCCCTCTGTTCACCTTTTTTCAAGATAATATGTCTCATCTTGTTGTTGAACTTTGCCAGCTTCTTCCAGTTCTTCTAAATGAAGACGAATCATGATCCGCTCCCAGTATCGAAGAAGCGGTTCTTGATAGGGAAACTTACGATAGATTGGCTTCGCTTCGACGAGTTCGTCTAATGTTTTTGGCACTTCGAGTAGATTAAGAATCCGTTGATTTCGCTCATCAAGGCGACCCGTATATGCTTTCCATTCGGATTTGATTTTTGATGTAATGATTCCTCGATGCGAGGAGACGACCATCTTTGTGGGTAGTTTTTTCAAACGGGCAATGGATTGCCGGAATTCTGCTAAACTGGATTCTTCGTGGCCATACCAGGGGAATGGGGTGAGGTCGTAGTCAAACGAGAAGAGGATGCGTTTGGGTTCATAATAGAGACAGTAGTGGTCAATCGTATGGCCTGGAGTAAAAATAGGTGTGAGTACGATTCCGCCAAACTGGAAGCTTGAGCTTTCATTGAAACTGTGGGTGGGTCGGCAGTTTTGAAATTCCATCTGGGTTTGGATAAATTGCCGCCAGATTGGAGCTAATACATCACCTACGAATCGTTTTGAAAGTCCTATCAAATCTCCACTGGTGCTAAAGGCCTCTTGGGGGACAAAGATGCGGAGATCTTGAAACACCCAGTTTCCCGCAGAGTGATCCGGGTGGGTGTGTGAGTTGATAATACAATCGATTTCAAATTCTTGGTTCAGCTCTTGTAACCGTTGAATTCCACATCCAGTGTCGATTAGCACGGTTTCCTCCGCTGTAATGAGGAGCGAATGAGCTCGTGGAAACCGACCATCATTTTCACCGTGGACAAGGAAAATCTGGTCGGTAACAACTTCCAGGTGTTCTCGAACCATTAGGATTTCGCTTCAAGCTTATCGAATTTCAGCAATTAAGTTGTTAGGATGGGGCATTCTCCGTTCTTGGTTTTGCGCATTTGTTAGTGGTCTGGTTAGAAACCTTTCAGTGGACGCCATTTGGTAATACGAGGCATTGAACTCCTTCTTGTATTGCAATCAATAGTACTGAGTGTGTAGGTGGTTTTGACTTTGGGGATTCGATTTTTTCCTCTCTACACGTAATAGATTTCACAACGAGTATGTATCAAAAATAAACAAGAACCCCTAAAACGGCGAGCAAAAATTGGATGCGGTCTTCTTAACCAAAGGATAATTTCTGACATGTCTTCCGAAACGTCTTTACATAGACTTTGAGAGATTGAATTAATGAATTCCCTTCGTCAGGCGTTTACAAATCATTCAGGAACCGTACGCGATTACATCGTCGCCCTACTGCAAGTTGATTCTGGAATTTACAACATTGACCAACTCAAAACCATCCTCGAAGAGCCTGACACCACTGTACGCATGGAAACCAAATGGCTTCACTCTTTACTTGAAGCCCTTCGAATTATTCAGAAATACCTTAGGCTAGTACAGAAATGGGTTAATCATGCCACAGGTCTTGCTCGTAACCTGGGGGCTACCCAACGCGAAGTTATCAAATTGGAGAAATTAGAACTTCACGCTTCTCAAATGCTTCAATCCAAGAGTTTTGATCAAAAATACCTTAGGTGGGTTCTTGAAGATGCAGCGCAAGAACTTGACCGCCTTATTGCCACTTCACATCAACTACTTGTAGACGCTCCCAACCTAATTGCTCTAGCCGATGAGTTTGGAGGTCCATTTTTTAAGGGATCCCAGCAAATCGCTGAAAGTTGGCGAGAGCGATCTCGACGTGATTTTCTCATACCACTTTCCAACTTGCTTCAAGAAATCGATACGGGGGGTGATCCGGAAATAACCCTGCAGCAATTTGGTCAATATTTGGATACGATAGCACAAGTAGTACGAGCCTTGCCCATGTTTGTTAGTGAGTCGTCCACCATAGCTAGTTATTCACCACAAATCCTCGAGTCAGCCCAAGGAATGATAACACAGCTTTTAGACGGTACAGAGAATCTACGCAAATTCGTCCAAATTCGTTCACAAGTCTATTCTGTTCTAATAAGCGAGCAAACAGCTCTTTGGAATGCCGTGCTACCCGGTGAAACTCCAGTTGAACAAGTGTTGATTACACTAGGGTTAAACCCTTCTCAAACGGTAGATGATCTCATTCCTGATCCTATCCCAACAGATACATTGCCTTTGGCAATTTCACAGGCCCAAGAAGAACTTACTCTTTGGCATAATGCAATTGAGGCTTCAACACCCTATCTCAATAAAGCCCGGATTCTCAATCAAACTTTACAGTCCCCGGCTGTAGCAAAATTTTTAAAAGCCGATCAACGGCGGCTTGAACTGTATCATGAATGGCAACCGCGAATTACTGAGACATTTGAAGCTCTGAGTAATTCTCTATAGACCCCTCAGCTACTTACCTATTTCTTCTTAAGAACTGATACAATTTTGTCCTGGATACGGTCAAAGTTGCTGCCTAAAATCTCAATATTCTCAAGGTTTCCTTCTCCTAATCCTCGTTCCATGGCTTTCTTAATTATCGGCATTTTCTGTGGATCTTTTCCAAATAAGGCAAAACCAACCGCATCCACGGCAACGGCATCCCGTCCAACAAGAATAACATTCGACTTCACACGTTTGTCGACCTTAGCGGCAGGTGTTGGGAAAGCATAGGTTCCATCAATTACCGCTAAATCAATTCCGCCCACGGCTTCAAAGAGGTCAAGAATCACGTTTTCGATATTCTTGTGGTAGACCGCTTTCTTTCTCATCGGAGGTAGTCCAAATAGGTTCTTGATTACAGACCCTCGTGAATAGCGTCGCAAGGTATGTGAGCTAACTAGTACACGGTTTTCAAAGAGTAAATGAGAAAGCGGCATTTCTTCTCCACCAATAGCAACGGGTTTGGTGTCCATATCCTCGGAGAGATTAAAGGGCACAACACGGTTGGAAAACAGTTTGCTCCAAATCTGAAGGCGTTCAGTTCCCGTGCCCCGATAATTATCTGATTCAATCATCCAGATTTTTGGTGATTGTTTAAAACCATCAACAATGGCATGAGCTACAGGAACGGTTGTGTAGGCTTGTTGTTTAGGTTCAAACACTCCTACTTTGAACAGTACTTCGCGTTTAGGAGTATTTAGATCATCAATTCCACCGATAAGTTCCAAAGCTCGTTGAAAGGACCCAGAAGCATCCTTTCCGATATCCACTAACGCTACTTTTACCATCATCACGCACGTCTCATATTTCTAAACACAGAACACCTCTTAGCATTCCGCATGAACTAAAAGTCTATTTACTCTGGCATATCATCTCTGTAGTAGTGTGAAATTCCATGGCTGAAACTTGTGGCTTCTACTGGCTAGTAGAGGGAGAACTCGCTGGATCTGCTTATCCTGGCCCCTGTCTGGATTGGCTATATGCCGAGCAGGGAATACGTGCGATACTCTCACTTCAACGGCTAACTTCAGACGATTTACAACAAGCGGAATCATTAGGATTCCAAGTCAAAACAATAGCCATCACTGATTTCACAGCAGGTTCACCAGAACAACGAAAAAACGCAATTCGAGCGATCGATGAATTTCTAGAGAACAACCTTCCAACCCTTGTCCATTGTCAAGGAGGTTTAGGGCGAACTGGGATGGTCCTGGCGCTTCATCTTGTACACCGAAAGGGTGTAACCCCTGAATCTGCGATATCTCAAATTCGTCAACTTCGCAAAGGGTCTATTGAAGCGAATACTGGGCAAGAAAAGGCGATTTACGAGAAAGAGACTGCGTGCTAGACCCGACCATTAGCTGGGTTCTAAATATCTAGCTCTTTGATGGCTTGGCGTTTAAGGAACTGCCCGTGTCCACACTCGCCAACAAATTTACCATCAGACACTACGATCTTTCCTCGTGAAATGGTCGTATGTGGATAACCTTCCAGTTGCCAGCCTTCAAAGGGGCTCCAATCACAATTTGTTTGAAGGTCCTTTGCATGAAGGGTTAGTTTCTTGTTCGGATCAAGCACAACGAGGTCCGCATCGCTTCCCTCAGCTATTTCTCCCTTCTGGGGATACATTCCAAAGATTTTCGCTGGATTAGTGCTTGCTAATCTTACGAGGTGATTTAGGGAAAATCGACCTTTACCTACTCCTTCCGTGTAGAGGAGCGGAAACATCGTTTCTACGCCGGGCAGTCCAAAGGGAATCTTTCGGAAATCACCTTTCCATAGAGCTTTTTGTTTTGTATCAAATGTGCAGGTGTCGGTTGCGACGATTTGTATGTCACCATTGATAAGGCCCTGCCAGAGTCGTGCGCTATCTTCTTTTTTCTTAATCTGTGGACAGGTGGCATATAGGTGCCCGTTTTCTCCTTTGAACACGGAGTCATCAAGAAGAAGGTACTGAGGGCAGGTTTCCGCGTATACATGTACTCCTCTTGCTCGTGCATCATGAACGTACTGGGCACTCTCTCCGGCTGACATGTGCACAATATACAGGCGACCCCCTGTGACTTCAGCCCATTTGATGGCTCGCTGGACCGCTTCGGATTCGGTAAAATCTGGTCGAGAAAGGGTATGTGCATATGCTCCCCATTTTTCCTTCTCTTGAGCGTACCGTTCAATGAGCATGTCAAGAATATCAACACTTTCGGCATGGACTCCAATCATTCCCCCGAATTTTTTAGTTTCTTCGAGAGCCTGAAAAAGCATGCCATCATCTGCCATCCAGCCCTGTTCTTTGTAGATCATGAACATTTTGAAAGTGGGGATTCCATAGTCGATAACTTGTTGGATTTCGGCTTGAGTTTGTGGATTCCAGTCAGTTATTGCGGCATGTAGTCCGTAATCAACACAGACTCGCCCATCTGCTTCTTTTCGACGGGCTTCCACTGCGTCCATGATGGTGTGGCCTTTCTGTTGAATAGCAAAATCGAGGACCGTTGTGACTCCTCCCACTGCGGCGGCTTTGGTGCCGTTTTCAAAGTCATCTGCTGAAATTGTACCACCAAAAGGGAGTTGAAGATGAACGTGAACATCAATAGCGCCAGGAAACACGTACATCTCCTTGGCGTCGACAATTATTGTATCCGAGTTAGCCTCCAAGCTTTCAGAAATTTTAACGATTTTCTCGTCTTTTATTCCAACATCGGCTTGTCGAGTATCGGTGGCGGTAACGATGGTTCCATTTTTGATCAATAGATCCAGTTTCACCATAAGTCCCTTCTTCAGGTTTTCATCCTCTTTTTGCCATTTATTGCTTTGGGAAATGCCTAAATCACGAAAAACCTATGTCTTTGTACTATTCATGTTGGGTGTTGACAGTGCGAAAAGTCCGTATTGGTTTGGTACAAGCCCGCTGGGAAGGCAGCGTATCAGATGAAAAAACAATTCGATTAAACGTTGAAAAGATGATTCAAAAACACGAAGCCTATGCTGAAACCGCTGCTAAAGAAGGAGTTCACATTCTCTGTTTCCAAGAACTTTTCTTTGGTCCATATTTTTGTGCGGAACAAAAACCACTCTGGTATAAATTCGCTGAACCGATTCCCGGACCTATGAGTGATCGAATGAGTCATCTAGCGAAAACCAATAACCTCATTCTAATTGCCCCAATGTATGAAGAGGATCTAGCTGGAACCTATTACAATACTGCGATAATTGTTGACAATCAAGGAAAGTTGCTTGGAAAATATCGCAAAACTCATATTCCCCATCTTGGTCCCGGTTTTTGGGAGAAATTCTATTTTAAACCCGGAAACTTGGGATACCCCGTTTTTGAGACGATGTACGGAAAGATTGGTATCTATATCTGCTATGATCGACACTTCCCTGAAGGAGCCAGGGCTTTGGGACTAAATGGTGCAGAAATTGTGTTCAATCCCTCTGCAACCGTTCAAGGGCTCTCGGATCACCTTTGGCAACTTGAACAACCCGCTCACGCTATCGCCAATGGCTATTTCATTGCCGCCATCAATCGCGTAGGTGAGAGCCCATGGAAAATGGGAACCTTCTATGGAACCTCGTATGTAGCAAATCCACGAGGGGAAATTGTCAAACAAGCCTCAACGGATAAAGACGAACTCCTAATTGTTGACATCGATCTGGATATGATTAAGGAAGTCCGTTCCACATGGCAATTCTATCGAGATCGGCGCCCCGATCTCTACGGAAAGTTATGTGACCCCTAGATTGTTTTCTCGACTTGCGTGAAGGCTTTATCTAGGATTTGGTATGCCTCATCGATTTGTTCTTTGGTGAGTTCAAGTGGAGGTTGGATTCGAATTGCGTTTCCGTCGATTCCTCCTTTGCCTATGAGCAGTCCTTCCGTTTTGCAGATTTCCATCACTTGGAGTAATTCCTGTGGGGCAGGTTCCTTTGTCTCTTGATTTCGAACCAATTCAATCCCCTGCATCATTCCTTGTCCACGAACCTCGCCAACAATTTTGTGTTCTTGTTTGAGGGCATCTAGCTGTTTTCTTAGATACGCTCCATTTTCGGCTGCCCGTTGGAGGTAATTGCTTTCCTGAATAATATCAAGAACAGCAATGGCTCCTGCACAGGATAACGGATTGCCTCCAAAGGTAGCGAAACTGTCAGTAGTCGTATAATCCGCTGCATATTCCGGGTGAGTTAAGAATCCACCAATTGGAATCCCACTTCCAAATCCCTTAGCTAGAGTTATGATGTCCGGATTGACTCCTGTATGTTGAATACCCCACCATTTTTTCCCTGTTCGACCAAATCCCGTTTGCACTTCATCACTAATATACAGCCCACCGAACTCCTTCACAATTTCATTGGTAATCTGAAAGAACTCAGGAGGTGGCTGAATAATACCTCCAACACCTTGGATCGGCTCAACGATAAACGCTGCAAGAGCTTTGTTAGTTTGAGTCCGGATTATTTCTCGGAGATATCGCGCGCACTGTGTATCACATTCAGGGTACTCTTTGCCAAAGGGACACCGATAGCAGTACCCATATGGTTGAAATCGAACACCAGGTGGATGTGCTTCAGGAACCGTACGCCATCCAGCACTTGACAGTTCTCGTGCAAGAGTTGTTCGTCCGTGGTATGCATGAGTACACGCTACCACATAGGGATTATTTTTGAATTTACGCGCCATGAAGAGTGCGCCTTCATTGGCTTCGGAGCCACTATTTACGATAAACGACTGGGTTAATCCTTTAGGCGCAATTTCTGCTAGGCGTTTCGCCAAAACCGCATATGGAATCGTTGCGTACAACGAACTCGTATAGACTAACCGGTCTAGCTGCCATTTCAATGTCGCAACAAACTTGGGATGAGTATATCCAGTAATTGTCGTACAAATGCCAGCAAACAAGTCTATGTAGTGTTTTCCCTTCGCATCTTCAAGAGTTGCGCCTTCACCACGAATCAGAAGTAACGGTTCTTCATAATAGTGAGCAATTGCAGGAATGACGTGTTTCTTTTCCATTTCTAAGATTTTTTCAGTTGAATATGCCTGACGTAAATCATCGGGAACGAGCTTTTCATCCATGATAGTCAACTCCATCACAGGGACCTAATGACTATGTGTAGTCACCTAAAGGTTTTATCCAGAAGAACCATCTAATTAGAATCAATAACTGGATGTGAATTTTATGTCCAAACATCCCTTGGCAATTGAATTCGCAGGGATCCCTTTTTCGAATCCCTTTATGCTTTCATCTGCACCACCAACGCTTGATGCCCAACGTGTTATTCGCGCGGCGAAACTGGGCTGGGGTGGAGCGGTTCTTAAAACAGTGACAGAGGAACCCACCGTGGATCCACGTACACGTCTGGGCGTCTTACGCAAACAGGGAAAGCTCATCGGGATGAACAATATTGAACTTCTCTCTCGCCATTCACTCAAACAATGGACAGACTCCTGGATTCCCGAAATCAAAAACAAAGCACCTGAAGACTTTGTAGTTGTTGCCAGTATCATGTCCAGCCCCGAACCCGAAGGCTGGACGGCTCTTGCTGAAACAATGTCGCAAACAGGTGTCAATGCCTTAGAACTCAACGTCTCCTGTCCCCATGGATCTCCAGAGAAACATATGGGGGCATTTATTGGGCAAAATCCTAATCTCGTTGAACAAGTAACTAAGGCAGCGAAGAAGGGAACAGATCTACCAATCTTAGTGAAATTAACGCCAAATGTGACTGATATCGTTCCTATTGCCAAAGCCGCTGTAAAGGGCGGTGCGGATGCCTTATCTGCGATTAATACCGTTGAATCGCTTATTGGCATTGATATTGAAACTGCAACTCCGCATCCATTTGCCTATGATCCAGACCTAACCAATCCCCAAAGCACCTACGGAGGATTCTGTGGTCCCGCTGTTCGACCCCTAGGCTTGCGATTTGTTTCACAAATTGCAAAGGCGATTCCATCAATGCCAATCTCTGGAATGGGGGGAATTGAAAATTGGCAAAACGCGGTGGAATACCTGATGGTGGGCGCCAGTACCCTTCAGGTCTGTACTGCGGTCATGTGGTATGGGTTTCGAATAATCCGTGATATAACCAAGCATCTGATTGAATTCATGAATAAGCAGGGTTACAAGACAATTGAGGAGATGGTTGGTAAAGCCCTACCCAAAATCACCACATGGACTGATTTACCGAAACTACCCCCAATCATCGCTTACATCAATCCTGAAAAATGTGAACTTGGAAAAGAATGCATGATTGCCTGTGCTGATGCTGGGTATCAGGCGATTCGCATGGTCGGAAAGCATCTCGTTGTCGACCCAGAGAAATGCGATGGGTGCGGACTCTGCGCAGTCGTCTGCGGTGCGAATGCTGTTGAATTTTTGAAAAAAGAATAAACCACCCGCTAAAAGAGGTATGATTATGTCACTTGACAACGTTGGTGTCATCTTGAATTTTGCCGTTGATTTAGAAGCCTCTGCTGCAGCTTTTTATGAAACTGCAACAACCATCACTCAAAGCCAAGAGCTGAAAAGC
>JAEOSV010000059.1 GCA_016840185.1 Candidatus Hermodarchaeota archaeon
CAGGTACCGGATACGAGTACCAACCCCTCTCATTACCCGATCAATGGACGACCACCAAATCTGCTACCACAAAGAAGTGATAGGGAATGCTGCAGCTGATACCTCCTGAAGCCATGGGACAGGTCCTTGCCACCTTCGGCGCTCTCCTCGCCGCAGGACTTGGCGCCGCAGGCGCAGCCATCGGCATCGGATACAGCGGCAGCGCCATGATTGGTACCATCGCCGAAAAACCCGAAACCTTCAGCAAAAGCATGATTGCCGTCGTCCTCGCCGAAGCTTTGGGGATCTATGGTCTCCTAGCCTCGTTTATGATACTCATGCGACTGCCCTCCATCACCAACATGGTCCAAGGCATGATAGCTCTCGGAGCAGGGCTCTCAATCGGGATTGCTGCCATTGGTGCAGGGATCGGTATTGCATTTGCGGGCAGTAGCATGTGTACGAGCCTAGCGGAAGCTCCCGAAACCTTCAGCAAAGCCCTCGTATCCGTGGTGTTAGCTGAAGCTTTGGGGATCTATGGTCTTCTTGCCAGCTTCATGCTTCTCATGCGAATCGAAACCATCAGCGGGCCCCTCGAACAACAACTCGCCGCTGGAACCATTGCCCTTGCCGCAGGACTTGCCATAGGGCTAGCTGCACTTGGGGCAGGAATAGGCATTGCTTCTGCAGGCGAAGCGCTATCGGATAGTCTCGTCGAGAGACCGGAGATCTTCAGCAAAGGTTTGGTCGCCGTGGTGTTAGCTGAAGCGCTTGGGATCTATGGTCTTCTAGCGAGTTTCATGTTACTAATGAGAATAGAGCAGGTCGCCTTGTTTGGGGAGGGGTTAGTAGGTCTTGCCGCCGGAATGGCAATAGGGCTCGCGGCGATAGGCGCAGGCTACGGTATTTCGAAAGCCGGAGGTGCTTTGAGTCGAAGTCTTGTCCGAGCACCAGATGCCTTCTCAAAAAGCCTCGTCAGCGTCGTGTTAGCCGAAGCACTTGGAATCTATGGTCTGTTGTTAAGTTTCATGTTGATTATGCGCATCGATGGTCTGAGTTCTAATCCAGGTTTTGCAGTTGCGCAGGGACTCATGGGAATCGGAGCTGGTATCGCCATCGGCGTGTCCTGTATTGGTGCAGGCTTTGGTATTGCTTATGCTGGTGAATCACTCAGTAGGACAATCGCTGAACGTCCCGAAGCGTTCAGTAAGGGACTTGTTAGTGTCGTTTTAGCTGAAGCTTTGGGGATCTATGGTCTGTTAATCGGGTTCATGGTTGTGATGCGGATAGATTCGGTCGCTGCTGCTGCGGATGTTACACAAGCGATGGCGCAAGGCGTGCTAGCAATATCGGCTGGGTCCTCGATTTCTCTTGCCGCATTGGGCGGTGGAATTGGTATTGGACTTGGCGGTGCAGCATTATGTGCGAGCCTCCGTTTTGCCCCTGAAACATTTAGTAAAGGCTTAGTTAGCGTCGTGTTAGCTGAAGCACTTGGGATCTATGGTCTGTTAGCTGCGTTTATGTTGGTTATGCGCATGGACGCAGTAACCATGGCGACAGCATTCACTGGGTTATCAGCAGCTCTCACCGTTGGTATGGGTGGACTTGTCGCGGGCATTGCGATTGGCTGGGCTGGAGCCTCCATGGTAGGTGCCTTAGTGAACAAGCCTGAGGTTTTCAGTAAATCTATGGTTCCAGTTGTGTTAGCCGAAGCATTAGCAATCTATACGCTGCTTGTAGCGTTTATGCTCATCATGCAGATTTAGAATGTCTTCTCTGGGGTTTTAGAAAAGGTCAAGAATTGCCTGTGCTATTTATTTTACCGATAAATGGTGGTATCTAAAGTGACTGAAGATCGGTATAGTCGGTTTCGAGTACTGGATGGTATGGGTGAAACTGGTCTGTTACGGATTCGTGAAGCGAAAGTTGCAGTGGTGGGTATTGGTGGGTTGGGCAGTGTTTCGGCTCGTCAATTAGCTTCATTGGGAGTAGGTTCTCTGCGAATCGTTGATCGTGATATTGTGGAGGTGTCGAATCTTCAACGTCAGTTGTTGTATACTTCAGATGATGTTGGGAAACCGAAGGTGGAGGTAGCTATGAACCGATTGCGTCAAATTAATCCGGATGTAGAATTAGAGCCATGGGCGCTTTCGGTGACTGAGGTAACTGCGGATCGTGTAGTTGAGGGGGTGGATGTGGTGGTAGATGGGTTAGATAGTTTCAAACCTCGGTTTGCCCTGAATCGGGCGTGTGTCCGACAGCAGGTGCCGTATGTGTTTGCAGGGGCTCTGGCAGGGGTGGGGAATATGACAACTATTATTCCGCAGGAAACTGCTTGTTTGGAATGCGTGTTTAGTGGTGTGGGTGACAATCAACCGACTTGTGCGACGGTTGGGATTTATCCGACGGTGTTGGGAGTCATTGCGAATCTTCAGGTTCAAGAGGTGCTTCACTTGGTTTTGGGGAAAGCGCCTTTGTTGGCGAATGAATTGTTGATGTTTGATATCAACCGGTTTCGGCTTGACCAGATTCCACTCCAAGCACATGAGACTTGTCCGGTGTGTGGTCAGGATGCAAAGTTAACTCAGCCGGAGATTATTTCGGAGCTTGTAATTACAGAATTGTGTACTGAAGAGACTTTCTTGGTGCATGCGAATAATCCGGTTTCTATTGACCTTAACCGTGCAACAGAGCTTCTTCGTGATCAGTATCTAATCATTGGTCAGAGTTCGTTGGGTGTTCAAATCGAATATGAGAAAGGTGTTGAAGTGAGCTTAGTTGGTGAAGGTAATATTTTGGTGAAAGGAGTCTCTTCCTCGAAAAAAGCTGAAGCCATTTATCATCAGGTGTTAGTCGCAATTGAAGATGCGCTGAAGAAGAAATGAGAATCAACGGGTCACTTCGATTTGCCTTTAATAGATGCTGATTTCTTTGGTTTCATGAGTTGTTTTAGTTGTTCTAGCAATTCTGGTTGCGTAATGAACGAAACGAACGATCCCACGTAGGATTCGATTCGAAAGTGTTCCTGTAGTGTTGATGAAGCTAAGATTGAAAGGATTTCTTTGTCTCCCTTAGTGGCTAGGTCTTCGAGAACGCTTTGCCTTTTCGTCTCGTACTCCATGAATAGTTTTTGTAGGGCTTTAACAGGTGGTGGTTTGGCGTCGAAGGAATAAGCTAGGAGTTTTCCGATACGCTTTGTGATTTTCTTTCCGTCGGCTGTTAGCCACCATTCGGGTTTCAAATTGAAGAGAAGAAATATCTGGCCAGTTCGGGCAAATAGGGTCTCGTTGACCATTTTTCCTGGAACAACACGTTGTCCAGCGGGAACAACTAGTCCCGCTTCTTGAAGGGTTTTAAGATAGCGGTAAATGGATTTATCCGATTTTGGTTCGATTCCCCCGTATTTCTTTGCGCGGTCTATGAAGGCTTGTTCTAGATCACGAACGGTCATGGGACGCTGACGTAAGGCGATGATGATAACGTAATAGTTCGGTATGTAGAATAGAGCAATGACGTCTCCGTCGTCGATGATTTTAACGGGTGGGGTCTGGTAGGTTATGATGTCTTGATATTGCTCTTCTGGAAGTTCTTGTGTCATGATCATCTTTCACCGCTTTGATTTTGTTGCAGTAACCGTTATGATTTTATACTTAATACTAGATTGATTCTCATACAATGAGAAAGTGATTCTTAAGCGTTGTGAATATACGTCGTGTGATTCGGGAATCACTCTCGCATTGAATTATCGGATGTGTCTAAATGGATGTAAAACGATTTAGTTCTATTGTATGTCTTGTCTTCATCGCAGCATTATTGCTAACGAACACTCAGAGTAAAGAACTGAATCACTGTAATGCTGCAGTGGTTTGGACCGATAATTTTGAGGACGGTGACATTAGCGACTGGACGGTTGAATTAGGAACCTTCACTGCAACAGATGGCTCCTTACGAGGTGTAGGCGCAACGAATGCGATTCGGCACGGTTCTGCAACAGCCTCGGGAACTTGGTCCTTTGATACAGAGATTGTCGGCATGGGCTCAGTGTATGTGAGTTTCTTGGCTGGAGAAACCAGTGGTGGAATTGCTACAAGTTGTTATTGTCTGCGAATCAACCGATTTGACATGCAATTGCTTGAGTCTACGAATTATCAGAACACGTTACTTGACAGCTATGATCCTGCTGAAAATATTGCTGGATGGGTGCATATTGAAATCACACGTGATTTGAGCGGGCAATTTTCGATTAGTGTCAATGGCACGGCGCAACTTGAAGCTACCGACACAACTCATGGAGCGTCGAATTATTTTGTGTACTACTGTAATATTGATTGTGCACTTGATAACATCGAAATTGACGATTCAACAGGGACAACCACGACTCCCACTGGAACTGAAAGCCCCATTCCACCTGGAATTCCAGGTTTCCCGTTTGCAGCTATTGGGTTAGGACTTCTTCTTCCAATCTCCTTAGTGTTGATAAATCGTCGTCGACAAGCTGGAAACACGGATTAAGAGCAGTTGGGAAGATGGCATCTAACTTTCGTTAAGTCTTCCCAACCCTTTTATCTTCTAAGAATGCTTTGGGACTGAGGTTTTTACAATGACCGAGGATGAATTATTCTCAGGAGCTAAAGTAATTATTTCCATCAAGGCAACGCATGAGATTCGTGATGAAACGGGATTCAACACACTTGAAAAAACTAAGGGCGAACTCGTTCTCACGGAAAAGGAATTCGTGTTTCTCGAAGTCAAGGGCACATTCAAGAAAGAGAAGACACGCAAGCATGGCTTCCCCTCTGACCGTCTCATTGGTCAAAGTTACGAACGATGGACCGGTGGACCTACGTCCATGTATTTGACATACGAAGATGAATCCGGCAATTCGAAGTATTTCATCTACTCGGTGAGAAAAGGAGATTATGACAAGTTCATTGGAAAAGTCCATGAACTAAGACTGATTTAGAACCTCTTCTCCATTACAAGAATCCAAATGTCAGAATTACAGTAGGTAATTTCAGGAAACTTTGGTTCAAACACTTTGATCTGAGATGAATTTCAAATTTCACGGTCCTTTCCGGGTTTGAATGAATTCTTTTTCAGGTTTCCAAAGGGTTGTGGGATCAC
>JAEOSV010000060.1 GCA_016840185.1 Candidatus Hermodarchaeota archaeon
ATACCTTGGGCGTTCGTGAAAAGCCTCAAAGTAAAACGGGATAAACTCGGAGTCACGTCAGGCGGATTTCTTACAATGTCAAAGGACTTACTATTGGGGATTGCCGTTGGAGTTGCCATGGTCCCTTTAATTCTTCTCCTTGACCTCTATGAGCTTCTAGGTTCAGGGGCTGGTCCACCACCGGTGCCTCCAACTCCTGCTGAACTGTTTTGGGTCGGCATGCTTTGTCTTTCGATAATATTGGTAATTGCTCCAGCGGAAGAATTTCTGTTTCGTGGTTTTGTACAAAATTCCTTAGATGTTCACTATGGACGTATTGGAGGTTTATTGGTTGCTTCGATAATTTTTGGGCTTGCACATCTAAATCCATTGATTGGAGTTTTACATACCCTTGGGGGGATAGTTTTGGGGTTACTCTTCCAATGGCGGGGACGTCGACTTGCTGGTCCTATTGCTGCGCATGCTACGTATGATTGCTTAATCATCTTAATAGATACATTTTTCATCTGAGGGAATGGGCGTTTTTAAAAGAAGCTTGGGAAGGGATTCCCACATAAACTATAACCTAACCAGCTATGTGGTGCTGGTCCCCGGGCAGCTAATTTTCGACGGGTATGCATTAACGCTACAGCTATTGGATCTCCTTCGAAAAGTTGTCTCATTATTGCCTGTGAAAAGGTAGCTTGAAGCTGTTCCTCAGGTCGCCACCGTGTGAACACGATTGATGGAGAGCCTGCGGTCACCAGGTGACGTAGAAATCCTGCTTGTTCTAATCCGTTCTCAGTGTATTCAGGTCGTTGGCAATCATCTAAAATCAGAATGGGTGCCCCTTTGAAATACGTTGTAACACCAATCTCAATGACCCGGAGACTGTCTGGTTGTTGGAGTGGGATTTCACCTTTCCGGTGATGCATTGAGGTTGGAGTTGAGAGGAAAAGGAGCGACCGAGGTTGATCAGTATTTGCTGAAAGGAGGTTTCGAGTGAAATCACGTCCATAGAGTACGATGGGTTCTGATACGCCTTGACGTGTGGGAACCGTTGCGAGAAACGCTTTCGTAATTTCCTCAGCAAATTCCTTCCGAGAAGTCTTGTCGTCTGGATTGACGTTAACGCCCAGAACTACTGATGTGGGGCCGGTTTGGGCTAGTGCCTTCGTCTTTAATGTACTTTCTAGGAATTGAAAATCAGGGACCCATGCCATGGGATACTTCATGCCCCAGTACTCTTTTCCATCAAATATGAGTTCAAATGGGACATTGTTCAGAAATCCATCGGTAATGAACTGGAGAAAGCCATAGGTGTGCGTCTCAAGCTCTCGTTCAAGGCGACTGGGAATCAGACTGCGGTATAGAAAGGATGCCACATCTTTCAGGTCTGCCATGGAAGGGAGGTCTTTGGTGCTTCGAAGGTTCTGAAATGATTGTACAACTGAGTACAAATCGGATGAAATGGGTAGGGTGTGGAGATTATGCCGACCAACGTGATCCAGAGTCGAAACGATTATTCGCTGTTTCTCAGGAAGAACATCATAATTAATCAAAATCCATCGACGATCAGGAGGCAATAACGCCGAGAGTTTTTGAAGCATATTATAATCCTGGGGCATCATACCTCTGCCAGGATCTGGACAAGCTGCGGCAATGACATTGCGGTTTACACTAATTTTTTCCATAATTTCGGTTAATTCCGTTCGAAGCACCTTTCGTTGGGTTTGATATTCTTCTTCAGGTCTTCCCTTAGGTGAGAGCTGACTCAACTGTCGCTTAATTTCACTCACTCGTTGTAACAGAGAAGTTTCTTCTTGCAATAGCTTAGCTAGTTCAGCACAGCGTTCAAAACCAAGATTGCTTGTCAAGAAGGGATGTATCTGAGCTACTTTCCGGGGACTCGACCAATCTATAAGTTTGTCAATAATACTCCGGTCACTTTGTTTTGGATACTTCTGGGCTCCAAGATAGATGCCTTCACTTAATACGGTCTGGACATTCTTCCATGGAAGCGGTAATGATTCCGGACTGAAATCAAGGGGAATATCTAATTCCTCAGCCAATCCAACAGCTTTGGTAATAGCATGACTGACGGTCTGAAAATCAGAAGAATCTCCTTGTAAACTAGCTTGGCGAAGAAGGATTTGAAAGTGTTCTTGGGGGTAGTCTCCTTCACTGAAAATTGCTGCGGCTTTTTCGTAGTATTCTAATGCTTTTGCTGTGTCTTCCCTTTCAATCAAGGGAGCAAGCTGGTAGAGGAGTTATGCTTCAGTTATAGTATCTCCCAGTGGATCTGAAGCTTCAAGCGCTCCAAGAAGGGCTTCCTTTTGTAGGTTTGGTTTTCCAAGTTGCCTATATGCTTCAGCTAACTGCAAATAGGTTTCATTTTTATCAAATCCTGGTTCTTCACCGAAATCCTTGATGGCTTGACTGAGGTATTGCGCTGCTTCAGAATACTGCTCTGTCTTCATCAGTACCCAACCAAGGTTAATAGCGGCCTCAGTTCTGAGCTCAGTTGGAAGCTGGTCGTCATGAATGGCCTTTTCTAATACGGTTTGAACTTGATTAGGTGGCTGTGTGTCAAATGCTACTTGGGCTAGACTAACAACGAGAGTTGAAGCAAGAAGAGACTTGCCTTGGGATTCTGCTCTCTTGAGACCGTCCTGAAGAAATGGGAGCTCCTCCTCGATTCTTTGAGATCCTTTTATTGCCTGAATTAATAACCTGTAACCGCGAATTTCGAGCCTTTCTTCCTTCAGGTTTTGAAGAAGACTGAGGGCTAGTTTAGCCTGCTCGGTTGCTTCACCAAATTGAGTAAGTTCATAGAACATTTCCCCAACCTGAACGTAAATTTGCGCTTCCTGATCTGCACGGGCATGTTCTTGGTAATAACGGATAGCTTGCGTGAATTCCTGCTCTGCTTCTTTTCGTTTACCAATTCGTAAAAGTGACTCTCCTTTCAACACGTGTGTCTGCAGTTCACGAGCTTTTTCTTTCAGATATACAAAAATTTCAACAGCTTTGTCAAAAAGTCTAAGGGCCCTGACATCATGGACTAGTCGCCCTAGAATCTGAGCAACCACCAACGCTGTTTCAGCATATGCAAGGAAGTTCTTTTGTTTCTCAAAATACTTCAGTGCCGATTCTCCATGTGGTAAAGCTTCTTCCGGTTGCCCTCTTCGAAGGACAAGGCGGGCCTGATGATATTCGCAGAGTGCAAATCCCAATTTATCATCGGAATTCGAAAAGACTGAGTGTGCCTGTTGAATAGTGGCATATGCCTTATTCAGATACCCTTCAGCTAAGTAAGTGCGAGCCAATCCCAGATATGTAAAGGCACTTAATTCGGGTTTACCAGCACCATCCCAAAGGCGAATTAACTTGGTAAGAATTTCCTCAGCCTTGTTATGTTCATCAAGCTGCTGTAAAACTTGAGCATATCCTCCTAATGTATCTCCACGAAGATCAATATCTTCAATCTTCTCCGTTAATTTTACAGCTTCTTCAAATCGAGTGGCAGCTTCGCGGTAATTTCCAACGCGGGCTAAACTTTTACCAATCTTGGTTAAGAGCACAATTTGGCTTCGAGTATCTTCACCACTTACAGGGATTTCCAGAGCCTGATTATATGACCGGTTTGCTTCCTCGAAATAATCCAATTCCTCCATTACTTGGCCCATGGTGAGAAGCGCCTTGCGTAGGATTGGAGGATCATTGACTTCACGCAGGATTCGAACCGCCTGGGTGCAACTGACTAATGCTTCCTTTTTTTGTCCCAAGGCTAACAAGGCTTTTCCAATCTCATAGCTGACAACACCACTCTCCCGCGTTTTCCCCTCTTGTTTATATTTTTCTTGAGCGGCCTTCCATGCTTTCAGAGCTTCCTTGTAAGCTTTCTTTGAATAGTATTCACGTCCAATGTTGAAGAGTGCATTTGCATCAGGTTCAGTAGACACTGTCCAACTTCCTCGTAGAGCCTTTGGTTTATACGCACAAAAGCCTAATCATCTAATGAACATATGCCTGAAATCTTTTTTCATCGAATCTCTTTAGACTTGGAAGCAAGGAAACTAAGGAAGAAACCTTTGGAGGGTTACCTTTACACGTTGTTTCTGACTTAAACTAACGAAATCATAATATTCCTTGGGGAGGATTCGTTTTCGATAGTTTAGCCGTTCAATAAGAAATGACAAAACTATGACAGAAACGGCAATTGGATTTTTCGGATATAATCGGACACTACGGGGTAAGGCAACTAAGGGATGATAGCCCAGGAGAGCCATTGTTCTTCCCACCTTGAACGCGGTCTCCATTTTATTTTCTCGACCTGCAGTGGGACGTTGTTGAATGATTTCTATCTCAGGAATACCTCTTGTTTCCCACCCATACTGGCGGGCCCGTAAATCGCTATAAGTGTCCCA
>JAEOSV010000061.1 GCA_016840185.1 Candidatus Hermodarchaeota archaeon
AGCGCGATGGGAGGCGTGGACATTGAACAGGTTGCCGAAGAACACCCTGACAAAATTGCTCGATTCTGGACTGACCCGGTCTTGGGGCTACGCGATTTTGAAGCCCGACAAATCGCAAAAAACGCGGGATTTGAAGGACGCGCAATGCTACATGTCGCAGGCTTCCTCTTACGACTCTGGCAAGTCTTCATCAACAACGACGCAGAACTCACCGAAATTAACCCCCTCATTGTCACCACAGATGGAACCTACATTGCCGCAGATGCACGGCTAAACGTGGACGATAATTCATTGTTCCGACACAAAACCCTCGCTGAACGCGTGAGTAAAGGCATTTCAGAACAGACAGAGCTAGAACACCGAGCCCAAGAACATGGCATGATCTATGTGGAATTACAAGGCAACATCGGCATCATCGGAAACGGCGCAGGACTCGTCATGGCCACCATGGATGCCGTCAAATACTATGGCGGATCACCAGCCAATTTTCTTGATGTCGGCGGGGGTGCAACCGCAGACCGCATGCTCAACGCTCTCAAAATCGTCATATCCCATCCCGACGTTGAAGCCGTCTTCATCAACATCCTTGGCGGTATTACCCGGTGCGATGAAATGGCACGCGGCATCGTTGACGCCCAAAAAAACCTGCCCCGTCAAGTCCCAATTGTTATTCGTATGATTGGTACCCGGGAAAAAGAAGGCGCAGAGATACTTGAAGCCGCAAACATTCCTTTTCTTAACTCGATGGATGCCGCGGCAAAACGCGTTGTTCAACACGCGAAGGAGGGAGCGACATGACCATTCTGGTTGATAAAACCACCAAGATTCTAGTCCAAGGAATTACGGGACGAGAAGGACAGTTCCATGCCCAGGCGATGCTCAAATACGGCACGAAAATAGTTGCCGGTACAACACCAGGCAAAGGTGGTCAAGAGATCGAAGGAATCCCCGTTTTTGACAGCGTTGTTGAAGCCAAAGAGAAACTTCCTAAGATTAACGCGTCAATCATTTTTGTCCCAGCCCGATATGCTGCCGATGCCGCTACTGAGGCGATCGATGCTGGACTCCAAGTCGTCACCGTCATCACCGAACACATCCCCGTTCATGATGAAATGCGCTTCATCGAACTTGCCCGACGGCAAGGAAGCTATGTTATTGGTCCGAACACACCCGGTATCATCACCCCAGGACAGTGCAAACTCGGTATTATGCCTGCTCATGTCTTCAAACCCGGACGCGTGGGTCTGATATCCCGCAGCGGCACCCTCACCTACGAAGTCGCAGCGAGTTTAACAGACGCCGGATTTGGCCAATCCACAGCCATCGGACTGGGTGGTGACCCGATTGTGGGCATGTCTTTTGTCGATGCCCTCAAACTCTTCGAAGAGGACAAAGGAACTGATGCCACCGTAATCATTGGCGAAATTGGTGGAAGTGCTGAAGAAGCTGCAGCAGCCTACATCAAAGAGCACGTTAACAAACCCGTAATTGCTTACATTGCTGGACGAACGGCTCCCAAAGGGAAACGCATGGGACACGCCGGAGCCATCGTGAGCGGAAAGACTGGAACGGCTGAGGGAAAAATCACAACGCTCCGAAAAGCTGGCGCAACAGTCATTGACCGCCCTATCGATGTTGATGAAGCCTTACAAAAGATTCTCTAGAAACTTGAATTCTTTGGCTTATTTTCTCATAGATTGCATCACTAAACTGGAATTCGGAAATACCATTCATCGAATTCAATCCAAACTTCACTTTCAGGAAGCGAGGAAACACCCAATTTCTGAAGCATCTTCATAATTGAATTAAAATCATCAGAAGAATCCTTATTCGTTGAATGTAGAAATGCACGATTTACAAGGGATTGTCTAAGATATCGCTGATGGATTTCAGACCCCTTGGCTGCCAAAGATTCCCAAATGCTAATAGCCTCTTGATAATACTGCTCAGCTTCGTGTACCCAATCCAAATGCTTCATTATTAATCCTAGATTTGTCAATGTTGTTGCGAAATCTTGGGAGTAAAGCTGAGGAGCCTTCTCGAAAAGGTTCTTCCGAAGCTGATACGCTTCAAAGAGAGCATCTCTTGCCTGGTTTAGTTTCTTTGCCTCAGCAAGAATTATACCTAAATTGTTTAACGAACTGGCTACTTGATAAAGGTAATAGTCAGGATTCTTTTCGGCACGTTTTCTTCTAATGATCAAAGCTTCACGGATAGCTGATTCCGCTTGATCAAGGTTGCCTGTTTGTCGAAGATGAATGGCATAATTATTGATTGCCTGAGCTAAATAGGGCAAGTATAATTCTGGCGTTTGATCAGCGAGCTGGCGAAAAATTTGAAGACTTTCATGAAACCCTCTTGTGGCTTCGGAGATACGATTTTGCTGGCATTGGAGGATACCCAAATTATTGAGCAGCATGCCATAAATTTGG
>JAEOSV010000062.1 GCA_016840185.1 Candidatus Hermodarchaeota archaeon
AGTATTTTCCTTCATGTTCTACCCAGCCTTACCAGCTTGACGCAACGTTGCGAGAATTGTCTAAGCGTAATTTCTCGGATGTTCTTGCCTTGGAAAACATGACGGTGGTTACCGACGCACGAACGGGAATGTACAAGAATCGTTACGTTCCTCTACTCGAAAAACATGATGTTCCTTGGACCATTTTGATTGACGAGGAATGGGTGGAAGTGAACCCATCGAAGCCCATGGTCTTTGGTCAAGAAGATATGCTTATGCCTAAACCCATTATTGATGCCCAGATTATCCATTTGCCCACGTTCAAATGCCATGGTCACAGTACCATTACGTGTTCGATGAAAAACGCCTTTGGTTTTCTTCGCACAGTTCGTCATCATTATCATTTGAAAATACATGAAATCCTGGTTGACTTGCTTCGCATTCAACAGGAATTCTGTGGTCCCCTTTTCGCATTTGCCGATAGTACCATAGCTATGGATGGGGCAGGTCCACGAACTGGGCACCCCTACGTACAAAATTATATTGCGGCTAGCGGTGATCTGGTTGCCTTGGATGCTCTATGTGCCCAAATGATTGGATACGACCCCATGGATATTGGTCATGTTCGCATGGCGCATGAACAAGGACTTGGAAACGGCGACCTATGTACAAAGGAAATTGTAGGCGACGAGATTGATGGCGTGTGCTTTAAATATCAAACGAAACTGGATCCTGTTATCCGATTTGATCGACTCTTCCGAAGCAGCTTCCTCGAACCATTCATGATGCGATCCGCCTTCTTCAATGTCAATGTGAAAATTAGCCACTATCTTCGGGACATTTGGCTCCGAACTCGCGGGAAAAAACACATTGACCGAATCATGAAAACCAGATGGGGCAAATTGTTCCGTCGCTACCTCTAATTCACACACCAGTTACTCTATACACCCAAGTGTTATCCAAATAGTTGGCATAAGGCTTATGTGCGTCAAGGTGCCACAAGCCTTAGAACACCTTTTCCCACACTCGACGGTGCGTGCTATCCGTGACAAAGGACCACCCGGAATCTCAACTTGAACAATACACTTGGATCCGACTCCGTACCGTATTGAATTTCACCGATCTCCCACGTCTTTTCCGAGAAAACGAATTCTGGGCTGGTATCATCGTCCGTCTTGTAACCTTGGTTGGGTTCATCATGTTCCTCAACGTTGCCGGTGATTTGACGGACATGAATGAATTAGTTTTCAAAGGTATGGCAAACCTCTTGCAAGGCGTCAATCCCTATGGGCAGACTTACTTGCTTCATACGTTTGCCGGTCCTTTCACCCAAGAATACTTCAATTATCCACCCTTTGCGATTCTATTCCACCTACCCACAGTTCTCTGGCCGGGTCCTCAGAGTATCGGCACAATGGATTTCATGCCCGCATTCTTTCTTCTCCACTGGTTCTTCGATTTTGTCACCTATTACCGGCTCTGGCAAGGTGGTCATCGAATCATCTCAAAGATAATCTGGATTAATCCCTTCTTCGTTTTCGTTAACATCATAACCTTCATTTCTCTTCCACTTATGCTGTTGACGTTATCTTTGATGAATCTGAATAATCCGATTCGTAGTTGTATCTATGCAATGCTTCTGACCGCAACTTATCAAATGGGAGCCATCTTTCTTCCTTTTCTCCTCATCCACCACTGGAGACGAGGACAACTTCGTCTGAGCCTCCTGGGCATGATTCCGGTACTGCTTGTGCTCTTGCCCTTCCTCTTCTGGAATCCCTTCGCTTTGGTGAGTGACCTTTTCATCCATCAGGTTGGGAGACCGCCTGTCAACTGGCTGGATAGCAATAATCTCAGTCCCTACTACAACCGCTACTATCCACTTGCATTTCTGTTCATGGGGTCCATTCCGTCCTGGGCATTCAACATCGGAATCTTTCTTGGTATTCCTCCACCACTTGCACCACAAATTGCTCCCACGATGATGTTCATAGTCGCGGTTCTGGGCATCTTTGGAGTAGTATATTTCATTAAATATTCACGTAAAGCCCTTGCTATCTTTATTCCGGGCATACTTCTCGCCTTCTTCATCGCTAGTACCGCCGAAGGTTTGGCCCATTATTGGGTGCTATGTCTCACGTTACCTTTCCTCTTCTACGCTCAACGTAATACCTTCAGATACTCCAAGGGCTCTGATAACAATGCAAGTAGAACAACAGAAACTCATTCAAATAAGGAGAAAGTTCCATGAGCCCACAATCTACTAAGCCGGATACCACCTTGCCATATGACTCTGACGCGAATCCATCTTATTCCACAAGAATCAGTGTATATTTCACTGATAGCTTCAGGCTTTATCGGCAATGGTGGAAAGAAATCGGTCTTGGAATTTTCATCCGCCTGGTCACCCTCTTTGGCATTCTCTATATTGCCAATTTCAATCCCACGTTCCCCGATATCAATGACATGAACGAACTACTCACCTATGGGCTCAACTACATGTTTATGGGTATGAATCCCTACAATCGCGATTACTGGCTCTCAGCATTAGCCACGAGTCCCTGTGATATCTATTATCAGAATTTCATCAACTATGGTCCTGGGAGTCTCCTCATCCACATCCCGTGCATGGTTTACCCTTTTTCCGTTGACTTTGCGGGCTGTATGGATTTTCAACCCAGCTTCATGATTTTACACATGTTCTTCGACTTTCTCCTATTTGACCGCATGATGCGCAATGGTAACCGAGTGGCGGCTATGTTCATTTGGATCAACCCGGTCATGGTCACCTTGAATTTTGTGACCCACATGAGCGTGGTCATCTTTCTGCTGTGGATGGGTTATGAGAAATGGAAAGATCCCTTCTGGTCAATCTTCTGGTTGGGAATTGGAGCCATCACCTACCAATACATCGGCTTAATCCTCCTCTTTGCCATTGTCTATCACTTCCGAAGCTACCGTAAATGGGTTCTCGGCGTCCTACCCTCTGTGATTATTTTTGGACTCTTCCAGGTATGGGCATCGCTTGAAGCAATATTGACCAGTGATCCCACAAGGCATATGGCCATGATTTACGATTTACTGATAGTCCAGTTCGATCGACCTTATGAGGTCTGGCCCCTCCACATTCAATCCTGGTGGAGTTGGACCGGCTCCTTCCCAGCCATCATCTTTAATGTCTATTGGATAATCGCTAACAACATCTGGGCAAGCATGGGGCTAACTACAATCGATCCGATTTATTGGGCCCAGATTGGTGATCCCTTACAAATTGTAACCCGGAGTATGGTTCCACCGAACGGTATACGCATCAGCTCCATCTTTACTGTTGTTGCCCTAATCGTGACCCTTTACCTTCTGTTGAAGTTACTGTTACGCCCTGATTATGGTAAGAGCATCTTGTACAGTGTTATCAGTATGGGGTTGTTCTTGATTGGCGCGCCGGCTGGGATCTGGCATCACAATTTCATCGTCATTATCCCTGCTTTCTACCTAATCGTTTTCACGTCGGAATTGCCAGGATTACGTAAGAAGTTGCATCTACGAGACCTTGAACCTGAGGACTAGGGCGTCGAAGATATCAAAGGGTTTAAATCCATGAGACGCCCTAAAACAGCTTGGCTTGCAGGCTACCAATCGAGGGTAGGATGTACACTTATGCCAAGTGAGCTTAAGAGAATTGAAGCAGCGCGGGAGCTTCTCAAGCTCTTCCACACCCGGAAGCGCATCGAAACCATCATGGAGAAGCATACTTCCCCCCCAGGTGAGTGTCCTTTCTACGACAAGTCAGTGCTCAGTCACTGCAAACTCGAACCCCACGCTGCACACATACAGGATTGTCGTGGGCGAACCTTTTTGGATGGCATGCTCTGTGAAACCATCGCCGACCTTCCCTTTGATCGACGGGCCAACATCACTTTTTCTAATGCCCTCGAAGCCCTCCGCGTCGCTCAAACCCAAGATCCACGAACCTTAAGCGCTTTTCTAAGTGCATTCACGGATGGCTATTGGGAACTCCTGGCTGAGGGAGGACTCAGCGAGCATGAAGCGCTAACTAAGACAATTCTCGAACTTGAAGCCCTATTAGCTGAGTATTTTGCTGACCGCCGATTCGATTTACGTGGACAGATAAAAGGAGTAGTCAGTGAACTAACCACAGAATTTCGCCGACACCTCCAACCCGCAATAAAATGCAGCTAATGTCTACATTAGAGGGAATAGAGAAGCCCTACGGTGCGTTTTTATCCTAGAGTTCCTATCAGAAAGTAACCCATTTTTGGGAGAATCTATTATGAAAAATTCTAGGCTAATTTCAGTAGTGATACTAATCGCTCTATTTACACCGATGTTCGTTGCTCCCGTGGTTCCGCTACTCCCTTCCGAGGCACCAGCTAATTCCACATTATCTGCTTCGGTTCCGACTAGTGCTCTCAGTGCACCACCCGTTCCACAAATTCCTAGGACAGTTCGTGTTGCCATTTATACCGAATCTAATCTAACACGGCCATCTTATTCTGTGACAGGATTGATGGCTTACAATGGATTAGATAACCTATCCGATGTACTTGTTGGAGCAGGGTATCAGGTCACGAATCTAACCACAGATGACATTTCTAATCATCAATTAATGACCAGTAGGTTTGATGTGTTAATCATTCCAGATAACCTACCTCGTGAACGTATCGTCAACCAAGTCAAAAACTTCTGGATTGGTGGCGGAGGCATTCTCAGCTTTGATAGTGCCATCAGCTTTGTCTGCTATGCCGGCATTCTTCCTCACGAATCCGAAGGTTCTGAAAATAACGGAGTCTATTGGAGCTATGGCACCTGGACAACACAACATGATGTCCAAGTTCGCCATCCTGTAACAAAAAGTTATCAGGTAAATCAACTTGTAGGATCCGAAAATATGGACTTTGGAAAATTCGATTGGGCTGCTCTCGGAGGCACATCTGCAGCCGGTGAAGTGGTATTACTCGCTCATATGGCAGGGTTTCCTAATGCAGCCAGTATTGTTGCCTATGAATCCAGTCACAAGGGCGGACGATTTGTCCAATTACCTATCCTTGGACCTGTGCCATCAGGTATGACAGACTTAGTCATCGATGCCTGCGACTGGTTAACTCCTCGGCCCAAAGCCCGAATCGCCATCGATTACACCCACAATCCATATTTCAAAGTCGATCTCTGGGATATTGGTTCAAGTCCAGGGAACATCTTTACCCAATTTCGAAATTCACTTGTGAATCGAACCTATACAGTTGACAAGCTTATGCCCTCAGCAACTGGTAATTTAACAGCCAGTCGCTTATCACCATATGACGTTCTAATTTGTATCGTCCCCAACACGGGATTCAATTATTCTGCCAGTGAAGTACATACCGTTACCCAATTTGTAGAAAGCGGAGGCGCTCTCTTTGTAATTGGTGAGCGTTTGAGTTGGAATCCAACCCGAGTTGGATATCTGAACTACTTACTATCTAACCTACATATCCAAATTGCTACCCCGAACGCCCCCGATAACATCCAAGACACAGGAGTACCACATCCGACAGCGGAATGGGTCACATCTCTCCACACTCCCGCTATCGGGACGCTTAACTTCACAGCCACTGGATATGGGCTTTGGGGACCAGATACCAGTAACTTTGCGATCGGTGCATCCGAACCCGGATCCGGACGTGTAATAGTTGGACCTGATATCAACTTCCTAGAGGACCAATATCTTGGCGACAACGATAACTACCAATTTGGTTTCAACGCCATTAATTGGCTGTCAGCAACCACTGCTAACGTATTACTTTATGTAGATGAAGTCGTTAGCCCCAACTATTATCGGACTCCAGTATGTCAAGCCCTCAACGAGTTAGACATCACGTTTTACCTCACCTTCTATGATGTTTATCTAAATCTCTCTATGCATACCTACTCATGGGACCTTATCATCGTGGATAACCCCATATACATACTCAGTTATCATACCGAATTTCTCGACTATATTGAGTCCGGTGGGCATTTCCTAATGTCTGCATACGATGTTGATGGTCCTTGGCTCCATCCTTTATGGCGGCAGCTCGGATTTGAATTTACTGCAGATGCACCGGATGAAGCAGACCTTTTCATTTGGGACAGTGGACACGACATCTTCAATCAACCCGTGATGTATGGGGCTGCCAACTTCACCAATAACTTTGACTATGGTGATGAAGGCGATATGCTCACCGTATTTTCCAACGCCACCGCCCTAGCAGGTTTTACTAGCAGCCCTGCTGCCGGCAATGCCTCAATTGTCCTTCGCAACGATTTCCAAACCCTGTACAATGGCTATCTGATTGACGAATTCACCGGTGATACCGACGATTCCGCATATCCAGACAACTTGGAACTATGGATCAACGAAATCGCATTCATGATGCGACCTGTCTGCGCAATTACCCCCGGTGTGCCTGTAAACGTCACAACAGGACATATCCTCACCTTCCATGCCAACGTAACTAACCTCGGATTCACAGAAGCAATCTTGGGTGAAATCACCGCAAATGTTCTAGGTGGTCTTGGAACCTTGATGGATCCTGCGATTCAACCCTTCAACATTCTTCCTGGTGGTTTAGCAACGCTGACCTGGCATGTCAATGTCACAGGTGTTGGCAATTTCACCATCACTTTCAGTACCACCTACCATGGACTTCCTGGCACAACGTATACGGGTGTTCCCGCTCAAGCAGATGTTGAAGCACTAACGGCACCACTTCCGCCTCCACCGATTCCACCTCTGCCTTGGTGGTGGTGGATTGTCGTCGTGATAGTTGTCATCGTTATTGTCGTTGTAATCCTTGTCTACCTGTTTATCTTACGACCCCGATCTGCCGGAACAAAATAGTGGACATTGTGGAGGAGCTCTCCTCCACTCTCCCTTTCTTTTTCGGTTTTGCTATGATTTTGTTTTATTGTTGGTTTGGAAAATGACTAGAATTGAATCTGAGAAACCTACGATGCGTTTTTATCCTAGGGCTTCTATCAAGGATGTAACCCATTTTTTGGGAGAATTCGTTATGAGAAATTCTAGGCTCATTTCAGTAGTGTTACTAGCGTCTCTACTATTTCCAATGTTCATTGCACCCGCAATCTACATTCCCACATCGACACCAACTCTGGCTTCTTCGGAAACCTCAACAGGCCCAAGCTTTTTTACAGAACCCTTGGCGGTGACGATTCCACCGGATGCGATTCGCGTAGCTATATACAATGAACCAAATACTACACGTCCTGCATACGACACCACAGGCATGAGCAATCTTGCTAACTCATCAAGTCAGATTGCCGCGATTCTTCAAGCTGCAGGATACCAAGTTACGATAGTAGACTTATTTGATATCTTAGGTAATCAACTTTTGACTGCACATTTCGATGTGTTTGTAATTCCTGATAACCTTCCCCGTGAAAACATCACTAACCATGTATACGAATTCTGGCTTGGTGGTGGAGCCCTCCTCGGTCTCGACAGTTTCGCTGTCTATTCCTGTTTCATGGGCATCTTACCACCAGAATCTATGGGAAGTGATGGGTTTAGTGCATATTGGCTCTATAATGGCGATGCAGCTAATGTTACTACTCGTCATCCCGTCTCCAGAAGCTATGCAATTGGCGACACCTATACTCTTTCTTCTTGGGGGTACGGTGCATGGGATTGGACCGCTCTCATGGGCTCGTCAATTGCAACTGATTTAACTCGAGTTGCTCATGATGGCCTCATCGAAGACCGAGTTACAGTGTTAGCCTTCGACCCATC
>JAEOSV010000063.1 GCA_016840185.1 Candidatus Hermodarchaeota archaeon
AACGAATTATTAACGTACTCAATTGGAAGGACCCCCTCGAAGAACCTGAGACCGGAGTAACTGATATCGAATGGACAGGGGATATTGTCTTGGATAATGTCAGTTTCCAATACACCAGTGAAAATGGACACAACAATTCCTATGCTCTGAAAAACATCAACCTCACAATTCCCAGTGGATCTCGTGTAGCTCTTATTGGAGGTCCCGGAGGCGGAAAGAGTACCATTCTGAAACTCCTCTTGCGATTGTATGATCCCACAAAAGGGCGTGTCCTTGTTGGAGGCGTTGATCTCCGAAAAGTACTTACTCGAGATGTACGGGCAGCTGTCGGACTTGTTGAGCAGGATATCTTCCTATTCCGCATGAGTGTTCACGATAATATTGGGTTTGGCCGTGTTGATGCCAATGAAGAGGAAATCATGGATGCCGCAAAGAAAGCGCAGGCCCATGAATTCATCATGAAATTACCAGAACGGTATGACACTGTAATTGGAGAACGCGGAATGACCTTAAGTGGAGGTCAACGACAGCGATTAGCGATTGCTCGAACATTAGTGCAAAATCCTAAGATTCTCCTACTGGATGACTCGGTTAGCGCAATTGACGCCCATACGGAGTATTCATTGCGTAAAGCACTTGATGAAGTAATGAAAAACCGGACAAGTATAACAGTTACTCAACGTCTTCGCACCCTCCTGGAATCCGACTTAATTATTATCGTCGATAAAGGTGAAATCGTCGCAACCGGTCCTCATGACAACTTAATTCAAACCTCTGAACATTACCAACGGATCTTTGAACGACTTCCCGGAGCATTATCTTACGCTCAAAAAACTTCGAAGGAGGGAAGGAACTAATGGCAATACGCCGTGGACCAACTGCATTAGCAGGGAAACGTTACAAGCGGAGCCGTTCACTTCGCACTCTCCTTGGTGCCCAGTTTGGGTATCTTGGTCGGTTTAAGAAACTCATCGCGGTGGCAGCAACTTTCACCATAATTGCAACAGTGTTTCGCGCAATCGACCCCCTCATTCTCGCAACGGGAATCAATCTCGTTCTCGTACCTGGCGCTCCTTTAAGCGCGGTATTATACTTGGGAATTATTTACGTGATTTTACGGGCTGCAAGTTGGCTACTCAGTTCGCTTTATACATGGATTTTATCTGGTGCTCAAGCAGGATATATTCGCCAATTGCAACAAGATATCTACAAAAAACTCGTACGGGCGGATTTATCCTATTTCCGTGCGAAACAAAGCGGAGATATTACATCTCGAGTGACAACAGATACCGACAATCTTGCCGTAGGTATCCAGATTGTCATTGACTTTTCCAGCCAGTTGCTCCTACTGGTAGCCACCTTCATCATAATGTGGCTGATTTCTCCGCTCGTTGCCCTCACTTCACTGGTCGTTGTCCCCGTGGTGATTCTCATCGTTGTTCTTTTCGGAACGGTTGGACAGCGAATCATGCTTGCCTCCCAACGAGCAACCGGCTTTGTCTCTGGCCAAATCGCAGAAAACCTCAGTGGTATCCATATTGCCAAGGCCTTCAATCGTGAAGATGAAACCGCAGGCATCCTCAGCGATCTAAACCAAGAATCCTATCGGCATGGTTTTCGATTCATGATGCTTATGACCGTCTTACAACCCATGGTCCGAGCTACCGCAATTGCAGCCGTTGCTGCCGTATTATTTGTTGGAGGAAGCCTTGCGTTCGGATCCGCACCCCTTCTCACCATCGGAGAAGTGTTTCTTGGTGTAATCCTCGTTCAACGATTCCTATGGCCCTTGCTCAGTTTGAGTATGATGGCTACCCAATTCCAAGCCTCTCTCGCATCCATGGACCGCCTTCTTGACATCCTCGAAACGGAACCATCAATCCAAGATAGTGATACCGCAGTTCCACTCAACGAAAAAGACGACGGCATAACCTTTGACCACGTTACCTTCAGCTATCTTGAGGGGGCTGAAGTGTTAGACGATGTGAATTTCACTGTACAACCTGGTGAACTAGTAGCAATTGTAGGACACACTGGTGCGGGCAAAACCACGATTGCCGCTCTCATTAACCGGTTTTATGACCCGCAGAATGGAAGCATCAGAATTGGTGGTCAAGATATTCAGACTATAACCCTGGAATCACTCCATGATACTGTCGCCTTGATTGCCCAGGAACCCTATTTGTTTGATGACTCGGTCATGGAAAATATTCGCTATGGGCGTCCTGAGGCTCCTGATGAGGAAATCCTTACGCTTTCAAAATTAATTGGAGCGCATGAATTCATCGAGGTTCTCCCTCAGGGTTATAACACTATGCTCACGGAAGGAGGGAAGAACTTGAGTGCGGGACAAGTGCAGATGATTTCGATTGCTCGAACCATGCTGGCTGACCCCAAGATTCTCATCTTGGATGAAGCAACCAGCCGTTTAGATGCCTATTCTGAATCGCTTGTTCAAGCTGCTCAAGAGCAATTATTTTCAAAACGAACGACAGTTGTCATTGCTCATCGTTTGACAACAATTGCGAATGCCTCGCGAGTACTTGTGTTTGAACATGGTAAACTCATTGAGCAAGGCACCCATGATGAATTACTGGCAATGGGAGGCCACTACAAAGCTCTCTACGACACTTATTATGCGCATCAATCTGTGGAAGAAATCTCGGAAGAGACTCTTAAGATTGCTCAAGAAGAACTGGCAAAAGATGAAACATCATCCAAACCACCCACTGGATCAGAAATGAAGAAACGAATGAAACGCCGTTAATCTATTCGTTAGCCTGTCAGTGTTCTCATTAGATACTACGAAATCCGTGCATCACGATTACAATAGCCCCTGAGAACGTTAATGAACTTATTTTCCAAAATACCGGACAACCCATTGCCCAAAACTGGATATGACGATACTTATTCCAATGAAGACGATGAACCAGCCACAGAATGCTGCGAAGGCGGAGATTACTGCGTATGTTAGTGTGAAATTGTAAGCAGCCCAAGCTATACCTGCGCTCGATATAATTCCACCAATTGATTCAATTTGTCGTCGATACGAATCTCGAAATATGACCCTAAGGATCAGAACGATGAAATTAATGACTAGGGTTCCAAGGAAGAATAGGAAGAGTCCGTTATAAACAACGACATGTGTCGTGGGAGTTGTTGGTGTCCACCACCAAAAGAGTGGTGCGACTTCTGTCCACACTAGGTCAAGGAAGAAGTTAATGGTTGACGGAAATAGGTTCGGGATGGTAACCAAGAGCACCGCTACTAAGATGATGATTAAACCCGCAGTGACTGCGCCCAGAATGTCCGGATCTTCACGCGTTTTCTTACTCAATATCATAACCTCCAATATCGATGCCTTAGGCTAGACTTCCTCCCCTAATCCGACGTTTTTGTCGAATCGAGTTTAGTGCGCAGAGGAGTATTAGAAAGCCTACGATGAGCCCAACGAGTGGACCTAAGATGAACCAAATGTGTATTTGGAGAACAAGCGCGAGTCCTACGAACACAATTATTAAACCAAGGAGAATGCCACAGATTGCACCACCACCAGTGAAGCCAAAACACTCTTCTTCGGCGCGATCACCATATTTTTCCCGCCATGGTCGTTTGACGGGAGCTATCGGAGCACCGCATTTCTTGCAATAATCAGCCTCATCGGTGTTTTCTGAACCGCATTTCTGGCAATAGACCATAAGGAACACCTCACCCAGCAGTAGCAAGCTTCTTCTTCTTAAGACTTTGGGGAACCCGCAAATCATATAATGAATGGAAATTCGTGAAAGAGAAGTTTTTATTAAGCAAACACGTACGACTCTATTTGAAGGGGACCAGAACCAAACCAAGAACCGGAGTGGTAAATATTCAAGCTTCACTTACTCCCCTAGAAACCATTCCCTCTCCCCTCCAATTGTGTCCTTTTTAGTGAGGCTTGAGTTACCATAGCTCCGGTTCCCCACTTTTTACTCTACTACGAGGTGACCAAAGCATTAAATTTCTAAACTGTGGATATCGGTTTCACGGTTTGCGTGGATTGTGTCGTTGTGAAGATTCTGTTCGTTGAGCCTCCAAAGGAGCCCTGGTTTGTGATGGGCGAGTATCTACCACCGCCGTTTGCCTTATTGTGTTTAGCAGCTTATGTGGAAGCAAAACTTCCTGATATTGAGATTCAGGTGATGGATAGCCAGGCAGAGTGTGCTGATTGGGAAGCTGTTGGTAAGCGAATTACTACCTTTGCTCCTGATGTAGTGGCCCCGAGTACCGTGTCAACGTGTAATGCCAACGTAACACTTGAAGCCGTTAGAATTGCGAAACAAGTGAATGAGGACATAGTGACTATTGTGGGAAGTCAGCACTTTACGGTTCTTGCTCAAGAGGTATTAGAAACGAATTCTCAACTAGATTTCATCGTCCGGGGAGAAGGGGAGATTACCCTTGTAGAACTTCTTAAGTCACTAGATAGTCGTAAGTCATTGAAACAGGTTAATGGGATATCTTATCGCGAGAATGAGAAAGTGGTGCACACACCGGATCGTCCAAAGATAAGTAATTTGGATAGCTTGCCGTTCCCTGGGTATAATTTTGTCCGAGAGCATATGGAGAAGTATCGTTTTCCGGCAGGTCGAGATTTGCCTTATGCTTTGGTTGAAGGTGGTCGTGGGTGTGAACATTCGTGTTCGTTTTGTAGTCAGTGGCGGTATTGGGGCCACTGCCGTCGCAAATCTCCGGAACGGGTTGCTGATGAATTTGAATATTTGTATCGTGAATTTGGGAGTCGGTTTCTTTGGTTGACGGACGACTATATTCAGCTGAATGACTGGATGGACAGCCTGTGTGATGAGTTAATCGAGCGGGGAATTACGGATGAGTTGATGTGGTTTTTCCAAACTCGTGCAGATGAGATAGTGGCAGGAAAAGAATTACTTCCGAAACTCCGTGAAACCGGGCTTCAGTGGGTGATGACGGGATTAGAAAGTCATGATGAAGAAATGTTAGAACGTTACCGCAAAGGAATCGACGTATTCACAGGAAAAGAGGCAATCAGGCTTTTGAAAGAGAATGATATCCTATCTCAAACAACTGCAATCATTGGGAATCGACAGGATTCTCACGAATCCATTGAAGCGTTTCGAAAGTGGATAGACGAAGTTGATCCTGACATCGCGGTATTTATGACAATGACCCCCTTCCCTGGAACGCCTATGTACGAGGAGGCACTGAAAAACGGGTGGATGGCAGATCCAAGATGGAGTCAGTTTGACATGGTTCATGCGATAATGCCCACAGAGCACATGACCCGAGAAGAGTTGCAAAAGGAGTTATTTGCCACGTACCGAGCGTTTTATGGTTGGCGACGACGAATCGGTGGTACTTTATCGATAAATGAGGTGAAAAACGCTTACTATCGACATATGATGTGGAAAGGGTTTCTCGGCGCACTAAAAGGACTAATTCGACTATGATGGCACGTAAACAAGTCTCAAATTTCGCGATTATCTCTCTTTCTTTGTCCTTGATTGGACTAGGTCTCCTTCCATTCATTTTACTAAGTCCCCCTCCAAATCTTGTAATCCCTTGGCAAAACCAGCTTCTTGGAACTGCTTTTACAATCATTTGTATTCTCGGAATAATCGCGGCAATTTCACCATCTCATTGTTCACAATATTCGAAAAGAAAAAACCGGCAAGAACTACAAATTACCGAGAAGCGTTCTCCACCAGTTACCACGAACCCAATTCGCAAGGAAGGTCATCACCCCACATGCGATCATTATTCGAATCATGTTATTCGTGTTCGATCACGAATCTATTGTGCAGGTTGTACGGGGCTAGCTACTGGGGCGATTCTTGCCGTTTTGGGATCCGTGCTGTTCTTCTTTGGAACCCTTAGATTCATTTTTCCTGTAATGATTTATTGGTTGGGGTGGGTTTTTGTTGCCGTGGGTTTACTGCAACACTTCATTTATCGTTTGATTCCGGTTCAACGTAGTGTTACTCGATTTCTGATAAATGTGATTTTTGTAGTGGGAGCGTTTTTCCTCTTGGCTTCTGTTGTTCAGCTAACCGATAGTTTCATTCTGGGCACTTACCTGCTTGTTCTAATCCTATTTTGGATTTTTACCCGGATTATCATGTCTCGCCGGTCGCACCAACGAATATGTGCCCAGTGTGGGACAACTGACTGCCCCCTTTCTGATGCTTAACTAGAGAACGTTATTGTCTTTTGCGCATCGAATAGATTGCACCAGCGACAATGAGTACACCGAACGTGACAAGAATTATTGGCCAGAAATAGTCCCAGATGCTCCATCCAAGAAACGCACCAACAGCCCATAAAATGATGAATACACCAAGGATTAGTCCACATATTGCACCGCCGTAAGGAAGTCCGAAGCAATCGTCGTCCTCGGAGCCATAGCAGTCTTTATCTTCTTCATGAACTTGTGGTTTTACAGTTTTATCAGCAAGATGAGCACCGCAACGTGCGCAAAAATCTGCGTCATCATCGTTCTCATAATCACATGCAGCACAGGTTTTCATGGGAAGCCTCCTAGGAAGTACCATCTTGTTTAGGGCACTTAAGTTTTACAGGTTCAGGGGATTTTCTTGGAGACCCAATGGGCTAGGCATAAAATCCAGGCTGTTGTTGTTGCTGGTCTGTTGGGACGCCAAAATTATGTCCAAAGGTCCAGATGACAAAGAGCATGCTCCTGAAGACGTCGTCAATGGCTTCAAGGAGCGTGGTTTTTGTAAGTATGTCATGGAGTAAGCGGACCTGAAATTGCACAGCACTCCAGACGCCATCATCCTCCTTAACAGAAAATCCTGGTCGCCGCGACAGGAGGCGAAGCCGCAGACCATGAAGAAGGGGTTTCCGTTTCTCAGGAGACTGCTTTGCTAACGCTGTTTGATGGGAGGGGGCAATCCGTAAAACCGAAATTACGAGAACACCATCTATCATATCCCGAGGTTTTACAATCTCGATATGATAGGGAGATCCGACAGGGTAGTTGATGCCAAAATGGAACGCCGATTTGGCGTCATCGACTTCTTTACGAAACATACCTTCCTGAGCAAGCCAGTCATAGACTTTCTGTTTCCATTCGTTCGAATCCTTTCGGGGTTTTGTCGTTCCTGACATATTCATCCAACCCAATAGGCATTTGTAGGGTTTCATCAAGTCGGAGGGGATAATAACCTTTCCTATGATTATTTGAAGAACAATCCCCTCTAATATTCATCAACACACAAATCAGGAACCCTTCAAGAAGTGATGGCGGATAATGGAAAGGAAAAAGATTCGGACCGTTTGTCCCCGCGATTGTTATGATAGTTGCCACTTGATAGCCGAATTTCCAGGAGGAGCCCCATTTCCTATACTGAAGGGTGATCCTAACCATCCAATAACGCAGGGCGTTACATGTCCTCGGGGTGCCAAGGATATGAATCGCGTATTTACTCCACAACGGCTTTTCTTCCCCTATATTCGAAAAAAACAGGATGGACCAAAGAAAGGACCAAGGTGTACCTGGGATGAAGCCCTGCAATTAGTCACAAAGAAGCTCCAAGACACTCTTCAAAAAAGTGGACCGAAGGCGGTTCTCCACGTTGAGTATGCTGGAAATACTGGTTTGTTAACATGGTATTATCCTCAACGATTATGGAACGCTTTGGGAGCCACAAAAACTGATTATTCAATTTGTAGTCATTCTGGTCATGAAGCACTCTCCTTACATTATGGTTTGTCCTATGGCACCCAACCGGAGCTACTCCCTAATCAGAAACTTATCCTTTTCTGGGGTTTCAACGCAGCGGTTAGTTCTGCTCACATTTGGAAACTTGCCTTGCAAGCCCGTAAAGCCAATCGTGCAAAAATTGTTGTAATAGACCCTCGTGTGAGTGAAACAGCGAAGCGGGCAGATATTCATCTACAACCGAAACCTGGAAGCGACGTGGTGTTGAGCTATGGATTAGCCAACGCACTTATTGACCAGGGTCTGGTGGATGAGGGGTTCATTGAGAATCGGACCCAGGGATTCAGTCAATACCAAAAAGAAGCGAAGAAATGGACGCCCCAACTTGTGGAGGAAACAACAGGAATCAAATGGGCACAGTTTGTACAGCTGGCGAAACTCTATGCGAAAACCCGTCCAAGTGTTATTATGATTGGTTTCGGGATGCAAAAGAGTCTGAATGGAGCAGAGGCCGTTCGGGCCATTAGCCTGATACCTGCTTTGATCGGTATGCATCGAGCATTCTGCTACAGCAATAGTCAAGCATTCTCAATCGATTTTGAATACATCACAGGAGAAGGCATAACAACAGCACCACATAAAATTGTCAGCCAAGTAAAGTTGGGTCATCAGCTCCAGGAAGGGGCCTTCAAGTTCGTTTTTATCTACAACATGAATCCCGCTCAAACCTTACCCAATCTGCAGGCGGTTCGACAAGGATTACTGCGGAAAGATGTCTTCGTTGTTGTCCATGATACCCATTGGACCGAAACTGCGCAACTAGCCGATGTCGTGTTACCCGCACAAACGTATCTTGAAAAAGAAGATTTGGTAATCCCTAGTCATCATAATTACATTCAACGGTCCAACCAGATTATTGATCCTCGTGAAGAGAGCAAAACGGAAATCTGGGTGATGCAAGAACTAGCTCAGCGGCTACAAAGGAAAGAACAGTGGCTCTTTCAACCTCCGTGGGATGCTGTTCGAGTTGCCTTTTCGGATGCACTCAATGAAGGAACTGTTGATGAATTAATGACAGGAAGACGTGTCCAATTACGGATGAAACCACTAGACGAGTATACAACACCTTCCGGGAAAATCGAGTTCTATTCGTCCATGGCCCGGAAGTTAGGACTTCCGCCACTACCCCAACACCATGAATTTTCCAGGGATTCGGGTGAATTCGTTTTTTTGAACAGCGCACTACGAAATTATACACATACCCAATTTCAAGATATCTATGGGGCTATTCCAGCTGAAGTTTTCATTCATCCTGATGATGCAAAAACCATAGGTGTCCTTGAGGGAGATCATATATTGGTTGAGAACAAGAACGGATCTGTGATTGCAAAACCCCGTATCTCTAATGAAGTGTCACCAGGCATCTTATGGTCCCCACGGCAGTACACGGGTCTGAAGGGTAATCCACAAAATTGTTTAGTTCCCGACTCTGTCC